>JALZUX010000391.1 GCA_023301405.1 Granulosicoccaceae bacterium
GGAAAAGGCACTGGCAGAATAATCCAAGTATCGCTTTATCAAGCCATGGCCGATTGGATGAACGTGCCTTACCTGCAATATAAATACGGTGATACAAACCCTGGCAGGCACGGCCTGAAGCACCCGACAATCGCACCCTACGGGGCTTACCCTTGCAGTGACGGGAAATTTATTCTTATCTCCATTCAAAACGAACGCGAATGGCAAAGCCTTTGTAGCAAAGTATTGCGGCAAAAAGATCTGCCTCAGAAAACCGGTTTTGAATCTAATAGCGCCAGAGTCGCTAACCGCTTACAGGTGGATACAACCGTTGGCGAAACTTTCGCCAAACACACTCGTGAACAAGCCATTGCCCTACTTGAAGCCGCAAACATAGCTTACGGCAGACTCTCTGATCTTGACGATCTATTGTCTCATCCACAAAACAATCTTTTGACCGTGCAAGGAGAACACAACACCATAGATCTACTCGCACCTTCTGCAAACACTCACGGTCACCCTCCTCTAGCCGGTAAAGTACCTGCACTTGGAGAGCATGATCAATTAATCAGGGATGAATTCTCAAACAAGCCTTAGATGACTGCCCGGGAAACACGGGTTCATTAATAGATAGGCACTAAATCAGTGCTGTTCGCACAATAAAATCGTATGATTTAGCAATGGACTGGTCAGCACTCAATTTATCATTCAAGTTAGCTCTGTGGACACTCGCCCTACTGCTGCCTTTGGGCCTTATAGTCGGTCGGTGGCTGGCGTGGAGCACCGTCAAGGGCCGTCCGATTGTTCAAGCACTGCTGGCTTTGCCGTTGGTGTTGCCGCCAACTGTTTTGGGGTTTTATTTGCTTACGCTGTTCTCTGCCTCATCCGCTACCGGCGGCTTCTATCAGGAACTGTTCGGTCAATCACTGGCATTCAGCTTTGAAGGCCTATTGATCGCCTCTGTTATTTTTAATATCCCGTTTGCCGTGCAGCCAATTCAACGCGCATTTGAATCGATCAACAGCGACGTTCGTGACGCAGCGGCCTGTTGCGGCCTATCTCGTTGGCAGCAGTTCCGTATCATTGAACTGCCATTAATCTGGCCGGGTTTATTAGGTGCTGCTGTACTGGTTTTTGCCCACACGTTGGGAGAATTTGGTGTGGTCTTAATGGTTGGCGGCAATATTCCAGATGAAACCAGAACCATCGCCATTTCAATTTATGACAGCGTTCAGTCGTTTGACAACCGGTCTGCGTCTATTATGTCGGCGATGCTGTTACTTATTTCGTTGTGCGCAATTTCGCTGGTATTTTATCTTTCCGGCTCCCGCGAAAGAACGGGAATCTTCTAACACCACTGACATCTTCATTGGCTGCTTGCTCAACAGGTGATGGCTGCTTGCGGGCTTCATGTTGCAGAATTGGCTGCAGCATCTCAGCTTCAACCTGACTTGCTGCCTCATTTCTAGACAAATTAAAGTTGCTTCCCTGGCGACCCAACGTCATAAAAAATTCACTACCGGTCGTAGGCGTAAAGCTGACTTCCCGAAACGGAATTAAGCCAAGATCACAAAGGTCATTAATCAATAGCCTGAAAGAGTGGGGTACAAAACACCAAGCGTGTACATCAATATACAAACCGTGTTTGTTCACTTTATTCATTCCCTGTACTGCGTGCTCTAGCTTATGAATAAACTCTACATCACCCTCTGTGTGCTCACTCCAACTGCCCGAACCGTTTTTCTTCACCACATTAAGATAATACTCTGCCACGGTGCCTGCACTGTGGATCGTATTTTCAGACAGATGACTATCGATAATACGGGACAACGAAGTAATTGGCCGGTGATAATCAAAGCAATAGCGCTTATCAGGAATTGCTAGAGATACAACGCCCTGGTCGTTTAAAACAGAATCGCATTCATTCAAAAAACCAATCAGATCAGGGGTATGCTCAATAACGTGAGAGGCAATAATCCAGTCGTAGTGTTTCTTATTACCAGTCAAATCAACATAGGACTGCCCCGTCCAAATGTGATCAACTTCCTCGACCAGATCCAGATCAAGGTTGCGGTCTTTATACTTCGACAGCAAACCTTCACGCGACAGATGATCTATTATTTCAACGTTAAACCCATCTTTCTTGGCGGCTGCAGGTCGATGAGAAGGGCCAATCTCAAGACCAAGCCCTTCTTTATCAAGGTGTTCCAACAGGGTTGCATTGCGATTCATTGTCTATTCCAAGATGCTACTGCTGCCAACCGGTTCCATTGACCGGACGGCTCAACTAAACCGGTATTGGTTACAGCAAATCTTACGCCATCCACAGGAGCCTGGAACGATAGCGGAAGCACGCTGGGCGCCACACATACGCAACCCCTTATTGCAGCCCGAATTTTTCGAAAACCCTAGCGGCAGCCCCGGACTCTCGAATGAAATCAAACAGCGTATGCGCTGACCCATTGCTTGTCACCAGCACCATTGACTGTACAACCGGTTGATAATGCTGTGTTGGAATCAGGGTAAAGCTGCCCGCCTCTGCCAACACTGGTGACACCGCCAGTGAGCGTGAAATAACAGCAAACCCGGTAGCGCCACTGACGGCAAATTGCGCCGCCTGAGATACTTTTTCAGCAAACACCAGACGCGGTAGCGCTTTTTTCCAGAGTTGTAGCGATTCCAATGCTTGCTGCGCCGCCCGACCAAACGGTGCGTGTTGAGGATTAGCTATCGCAATTTTAAATACCTTGCTGTCAGTCTCATCAACAAGCGCACTAAAATCTTCTAAGCTCGGGGCAGAGTCTTTATTAACAAACAACACTAATTGGTCAGCACCAAACTCAACAGCCGGCGCCTGTGTTTTACCAGCAATTTGCAGTTTTTCGATCAATTCGATATCGGCCGACAAAAACACATCAAATGGAGCGCCTTGCATTATTTGTCTGAATAGGTTTCCCGATGAACCGTACACAATCTGTGGAGCAACATTATCAGTTTGCTCGACATACGCATCAACAATGTCATTTAATACAAACTGCAGAGAAGATGCCGCAGCAACCCTTAGAGTTGTCGCATTCTTATCGTCAACCGCAAAAGCCAAGCTGCCATTAAGCAGCGATAAAACCAGTGCAAGTAAAAAGCAAACCTTAGACATCAGACAGTTTTTCCAGAGCTTCAGGTGTGTCGTAATCAATTAACACAGCGTTATTATTAACTTCAATTTCAAACACTCTGTCAGGGTACTGCTGCATAAGCGTTTTGGCGCCGGAATCACCGGTATGCTGTAAAAGCGTGTCGAAAAACGCACTTCCAACCACAACAGGATTACCTTTTTTTCCATCAACCACAGGCACCACGATGGTGTCGCTCACGTTAATGTTACTTTCAACAATGGCTTGGATTATTTGATTAATTATTGGTTCAGATACATGTGGCATATCCCCCAGACAAACCATTACCGCATCAGCTGACCCGACCCTTGAAATCCCGTGCGACAACGAATGCGCCAAACCCGATACATGCGACGCACAGTAGTAACTACTGACAGCGCAATCGACTAACTGAGATTCAACCAATTCATGCTGATGCCCCGTCACTACCACCACTCGGTCAAGGTTGCTGGCACACACTGCTTTCACCACCATACGAACCATTGGAATGCCATCAACCTTAACCAATAATTTATTGGTACTGCCTGCCCTTCTTGACGACCCGGCAGCCAATACTAACCCTACAATCACAGGCTTGGCACTAGCGGTGTCAGGCTCAACCTTCATTCGTGGCTGCGGCCGGTCAATCATTTCTGTCAGTAAACCGCCAACAGCAAGGCCATTCAACCAGTCATTATCTATCGAGACATTGCACGCCAGCCTATCCAGTAGCTGATCAAGACCATTGTATTTTGGCGACCGCGCACAACCAGGTAACCCGATGACAATCGCACCTGCGAGCTCTCCAAGCAACAACAGATTACCCGGATCAACCGGCAAGCCAAATCGCACAATGCTGCCGCCTGCCGCCTGTATTGACGCTGGAATGACATCGCGACGATCACTGATGGCAGAAGCGCCAACAATCAATATCCAATCGGGAGATTCAGCGACCTGTGCTTTTAAAAGATCACACAACGCGACAATTTCATGATCACAGCGGTGCTCCTGAACGAGCTCAGCATTGCGAACCGCTAAGCGGCTTTCAGTGACCAGTCTGGTTTTATCAAGTACAGAAGGCTTCAGCGATGGAAGACAAGTTTGTATCAGTACCGCTTGCTGCGGACTGGGGGCTTTCACAGTCACTTTTTCAGTGACAGCTTCTATCACGTGATCCACAGCGGCACGGCCGACGCCATAGGTAATGATCTTACAAGTAGCCACCATACGACCTGCCAATACCCAGGTGTTTTCTGGCAACGTAGAGAACGTTATCGCTTCCGAGATACTGTTAACGCCAACAATCCCTCCGCGATCAAAACACAAAAGACCATCGTGTGCCGCAAAAAGATTTACCCGCCCGGTATGAGCTTTATCTACAACTATGCCGTCTGCCGCAATGGCATTGGCGACTAAGGTCGCCGCTTTATCTTCAGGGATATCATTATCATCAAGGCGCGCAACGGTCACATGGCTGTGACTGTCATCCAGAAGCAGACTGATTAGCCCGTCATCCAGAATACTGCCTTTTTTAATACGCCGATTGCTTAGACGAATACTGTGAGCCAGTATGCAGCCGGTTGCATCGGCGGTAGGAAGTTCACCAAACCACATGTAAATAATCACCTGAATGTCTCAGGCGATTATGACCCCGACTCTTGGTAAGTGCTACCGGTTTAACGAACACCAACGCTATGGTGTTGCTCGCTTACCTCTAATTCCCTTTACCAGCCAATTCAACATAGGCAATAGTATTAAGATACAAGCGATGACGGTTATCGGACCCGCAATCGGCCGATTAAAAAAGATCGCAAAGCTGCCGTCTGACAACAACAGCGATTGTCGCAGCGTGGGTTCGGCGATCGGGCCAAGCACAATGGCCAACACAGCCGGTGCCAAGGGATAATCTAGAATTCGCAAAAAATACGCACCCATGCCGAAGATCAGCATCAACCACACATCAAACATATTTTGATACGCCGCATAGGTGCCAATCACACTTAGCACAAATATCATCGGTGCCAGTATGGTGAACGGCATTCTCAGCATCCACAGGAAGATCGGAATGAACGCCAGGTTCACAATTACCGCTACCACATTTGAAATATAGAAACTGCCAATCAGCGGCCATACAAAATCAGGCTGATCAGCGAACAATAGCGGCCCGGGCTGTAACCCCCAAATAACCATGCCGGCCAACAGCACAGCAGTGGTAGGTGAGCCGGGAATACCCAGTGTCATCATTGGCAACATCGCGCCGGTGGATGCTGAATTATTGGCAGCCTCTGGAGCTGCGATTCCGTTAACATTGCCCTTACCGAAAGAATCCTTATCTTTGGTTAACATTTTGGTCACACCGTAAGACATCAAAGACCCGGGCGTTGCCCCTGCAGCCGGTAAGATACCAACAAAAAAACCAAGCAGTGACCCAACCGCAGTGCCTTTCCAGGCCTTAGGAAACTCCCTTATCGCCGCCATCACTGATTTAAAATTCACATTCGCCTCGGTCATATGCACTTCACCGCGGGTGGAATTGATTGTCCATATCATTTCCCCGATACCATAGACGCCAATCGCCAGCACCAGAAAACGAATGCCATGTGAAAAGCCGGTGGTATCAATAAGATCAACAGTGGCAGGGAAGAAATCAAAAGGATCACCAAACTGCAATCGCGGTTCACCGGTAATGATGTCAAAACCCACTGTGGCCAGTACCAGCCCCAAACAAATCGAGATAATGGTTTTAGGGATATCATCACCACCTAAACCAATAAAGGTTGAGAACGCCAGTAGCATCAGCGCAAAAATTTCAGGGTTGCCAAACTTCAGTGCTACGGATGCAAGCGGCGGAGCGAATGCGGTGAAAAACACATTTGCCACGGTGGCGCCGATAAAAGAAGCAATGGCCGCTGTCACCAGTGCCTTTTCGGCAAACCCTTTCAGTGCGAGCGGCCTTCCATCAAAAGTAGTCGCCACCGCGGTTGAGGCACCGGGTATGCCTAAGGTAATTGAAGATATTGCCCCGCCATACATTGCGCCGTAATAAATAGCCGCAAGAAAAATCATTGGCGATGTGGCGGAGCCCGTCAAATCCTGTATCACGAAAGTGAACGGCAATAGGATAGCAACGCCATTAACGGAACCAAGCCCCGGCATTGCTCCGACAAACAACCCGACCACAACACCCAGTACACAAAGGCCCAGGTTGATTGGCATTAACGCCGTTTGTATTCCATCAATAAGGGAAGGAATAACATCCATAATAGTTCCTTAGAGAAAGATTTCGTAAAGAGGAAGGAACAGCGGCTCGGTAATGCCTTTCGGCAAAACTATACGCATCGCTACATCAAAGAAAAAGAAACTGAAGACTGGTGTCAGAATTGAAATGATCAGCGTTTTTCTCCAGGCATGCTTACCAAGAAATCGCATGTAGTACACCAGAAACAGAAAGATTGCCACGTAAAAACCAAGCCATTCAATAAGGCCGAGAAAAGCAAACAACCCACCGCCTACCAAGAGCAACATGCGCCATGAGTAGCTGTCCATATAAACTTCTTCTGAACGCGATGGAGGAGACACACGGCGGACCCAGTTAACCATGATCCAAACACAGGAAAGCAACATGGCGAACGACAACCAGAACGGCCAGAAGCCGGACCCGGGTGTGCCGGTTTCGTCAAAACCTATGTTGTCGAAACGCGCTATGTCAGGATCCCAGGAAGGTCCTTCTCCACTTTTCCACATGAGATACATGGAAAAGAAAGCAAGCACAATGGCTATGATGAGTTCGGCACGACGCATCGTATTCGGGATCCTTAACTGGGCTTGTAGCTCTGATCAACAACGAAAGTGTTGATTGAATGGAATAGTACTTATTATTTTTAAATCACCGCGCTGCTTAATTAGCGCGGTGATTCAGCTTGATAAGCTACTTAATGGCACCAGACGCCTTAAGAATAGTCTGGTGACGGGTACGCTGTGTATCCCAATAGCCAGTTAAATCTGACCCGGCCATAAAATCACCCATCAGTGATTTTGAAGACTTATATTCCTGCCAATCTGCAGACTCATAAACCTTGGTGAACAGATCGGTGAAATACTCTTGCGCGTCATCAGACATACCCGGCGCTCCAACCACTGAACGCTGCATGAAGTAAGAGAAGTCAGAACCGGTTTCTTTCAGTGTAGGCACATCAGGGAACAATGGCAGACGTTCATCAGTGAAGGCCACCAGTGGAATCACATCACCACTTTCATAAAAGCCAAGCGCTTCGGAAGGGTTGTTCACTGAACTGTGAATCTGCTCACCAGCCAGATCTTTAGCAACTGCACCACCGCCTTTATAGGGGATGTATTTGATGGACAACCCGTAGGCACCATTCAGGTGATCGGTAATGATGTTGTCTTCAGAATTTTTGCCAGTGCCGCCCATTACCCAGCCAGAACCACGCTTTTTAGCTTCAGCAAGAAATTCGTCAAAGGTGTTAATACCTTCATTCTTATTTACCCACAAAAGGAACGTGTCTTCCGCCATGCGTCCAACAGGAGCAAACTTCATGATATCCACATCAAGGCCTGGCTGGCGAAGCGGAGTGGTAAAGAAAGAATTAAGCGTTACCATAATAGTGTGATCGGGATCTGAAACGCCTTTCATATGAACCAGAGCTTCTGCACCGGAACCACCAGACTTATTGGTCGGGACCAACGGACGGTCAGCAAGGTCTTCTTTCTCTACGATTGCCTGCATCAGTCTGGCCATCTTGTCAGCACCGCCACCTTTGCCGGCCATGATTACAAAATCAACTGGCTTAACAGGCTCCCATGCCTGTGCAACGCCGGTAACCCCTAACGTTACCAAACTCATTAGGCCGGCTGTCGCCAGCTTTCTCAAAGAACTCGACATTTTTTATTCCTCTCATTTTGGGTGTTGAAACCGCTGGTATAATGTATACCACGACATTCATGCCGCCGCAAATGCAACGGCAATCACATTATTACCCAAGTTCGGCATAGTTTCTGCGGCTTTCCGACACAAACACGGTGGCATAAAAAGACACTGCAGTTATAAGAGGCAAAACTGACGAGCCAATGTATAATTATTCCTTTGGGTGGAAACGGCTTCTGACACAACGGCCTTGATAATCGCTCTGGACACTGGCAATCACCCGGTAACGGCTTTCACGTCACCATTGACTACGATACCCACCAATCTATGATCCCTTGCTCACCATCACGAAGCGACTCTCTATCCACCCCAACGACACTGATTTAACGATTTGACAACTCAATAACACAGCATTCCATTATGCTTTCTATCGTTTTCAATTTATCTGACTCACTGGAGAACCAACCAATATGAACATACACGAATATCAGGCAAAAAAGCTGCTCGCCAGCTTCGATGTCCAGGTGTCGAAAGGTGAGCCGGTACTCTCACTGACTGACATCGACAAAGCGATCGCCGCACTTCCCGGTCCTGTGTACGTAGTTAAGAGCCAAATCCACGCGGGCGGCCGAGGCAAAGGAAAATTCACAGAACTTGCCGCCGATGCCAAAGGCGGTGTTCGTGTCAGTTTTTCAGCAGAAGAAGCCAAAGCCAACGCCGAAGAAATGTTTGGCAAAACGCTGGTCACCCAACAAACAGGTCCTGCCGGTAAGCAGGTCAACCGTCTCTACATAGAAGACGGGGCAGACATCGACACCGAATTGTATCTATCAATTTTAGTTGACCGGGAAACCAGCCAATTCTCTTTTGTTGCCTCTACTGAAGGCGGCATGGATATCGAGGCCGTTGCCCACGACACCCCTGAAAAAATACACACTATTGGAATAGATTCTTTAAAAGGCATAACCGATGACGATGTCGCCAAACTCAACGGTGCTTTTGAACTGACCGGTCAAGCCGCAGAAGATGGCAAAACCTTGTTCCCTATCTTGTATAAAGCATTTGTCGAAAGCGACATGGCGCTTCTGGAAGTTAATCCATTAGTTGTCCTTAAAGATGGACATCTTCGTGTGCTGGATGCCAAAGTCTCGTTTGATGGCAACGCTATGTTCCGCCATCCAGACATCGCAGAACTGCGCGATGAATCAGAAGAAGACGCAAAAGAAATTGAAGCGTCGAAATATGACCTTGCCTACATTGCACTGGACGGTGATATCGGCTGCATGGTTAACGGCGCAGGCCTGGCCATGGCCACCATGGATATCATTAAACTGTACGGTGCAGAGCCTGCTAACTTTCTTGATGTCGGCGGCGGCGCCACCACTGAAAAAGTAACCGCAGCATTTAAAATCATCACCTCTGACCCCAATGTCAAAGGCATTTTAGTCAATATCTTCGGCGGCATCATGCGCTGTGATGTTATTGCCGAAGGTGTAGTGCAGGCGGTGAAAGAAGTCGGTCTTGACGTTCCATTGGTGGTTCGACTTGAAGGCACTAAAGTCAATGAAGGCAAAGACATCATCAACAACAGTGGTCTTAATGTGATTGCCGCCGACGATCTGGATGATGCTGCACAGAAAATTGTTAAAGCGGTCAAGGGGTAAATCACATGTCTATACTAATCAATAAAGATACAAAAATTCTGGTGCAAGGCCTGACTGGCAAGACCGGTACGTTCCACACCGAACAAGCTCTGGCTTACCATGGCTCTCAGATGGTTGGCGGTATTCACCCTAAAAAAGGCGGTTCCACCTGGACCTGTGAAAACGGCGATGCCAAAGGCACAAACCTGCCGGTCTTCGCAAGCGTTAAAGAAGGCAAAGCAGAAACCGGTGCAGATGCTTCTGTTGTTTACGTACCACCTGCTGGTGCGGCGGCCGCAATCATCGAAGCGATAGACGCTGAAATACCGTTGATTATCTGCATTACCGAAGGCGTACCGGTACGCGATATGGTTAATGTAAAAGCCAGACTGAAAGAATCAAACAGCCGCTTGGTAGGCCCGAACTGCCCCGGCATTTTAACCCCCAACCAATGTAAGATCGGCATCATGCCTGGCACTATCTTTAAGGAAGGTTCTGTCGGTGTGGTATCACGCTCTGGCACATTGACCTATGAAGCGGTTTTTCAAACCACAACAGCCGGTCTTGGTCAGACTACTGCCGTTGGCATTGGTGGTGATCCGGTGAAAGGCACTGAATTTATCGATGTACTTGATCTATTCCTTGACGACGACGACACCAAATCAATCATCATGATTGGAGAGATCGGCGGATCCGCTGAAGAGGAAGCCTCCGAGTGGATCACCGAACAAGCCGCCAAAGGTCGTAAAAAACCAATGGCTGGTTTTATCGCCGGTTTAACTGCACCACCGGGCCGTACCATGGGCCATGCAGGTGCTGTAATTTCCGGTGGCAAAGGTGGCGCAGAAGACAAGATCGCCGCCATGGAAGCAGCTGGGATTGTTGTATCGCCCTCGCCTGCGAAACTTGGCGAAACACTGCTAAAAGCAATTGGCTAACACGCAGTAAGGTAACTTAAAGCGCGAACCCATTTGGGTTTGCGCTGCAAGCCCCGGAGCCTGTCCAAGAAGGCACACTCACTACCAGTGACGGTTTTTTAGCCCACTTTCGCTTCTAGCCCTTTAAAGAAGAACATCTCCCCTCTTCGATTGTTCACAGACCTAAATTAAAACCCCACAGCCTCGCTACACCCGCAGTTGCCAATTTAGCCACATACAACACCAGCGCGAAACACCACTAATTGGTATTGAGCTAAAGCGATTTGTACCGGTAAACCCCGCGCAGTCCACCACCTTGTGGAGCCTCCCAACCCCACTAGTTTGCGCCGTCCGGAAACCAGCCAATGCACAATTTATCAACGCCGGCCCTACACCTGAAGCTCACCACAGAAACGGTTGGGGATAGCGTAACTTACAACTCCAACCTTCTCAGCGGGGGGGGGTTGCTGAACCACAAAAGCTTCAACGGTACGCTAGTCGTAAGGTTGCGATTGACTGGATTAAAAACGATCAAATCACCTTACAGGGTCAATATTCGCGTCTGCGGGTAACCTCTCTCAGGGATCAAATCGAGCTCAATCGGATACCATTCGGATCTCTGCACACATTCACCGGATCTACAGCGCAGAGGCGCACTGCACTGAAATTC
>JALZUX010000392.1 GCA_023301405.1 Granulosicoccaceae bacterium
ACAACGCTTTCCGTGTCAGTTGCAAGCACATTTTCAACAGCCTCTGGTTTTCCACGCTGCTTCATCAGTTGCTCACAAAGCTCTGGTGTTTCGCACACCTCAACCGGCGGGGCTTCGTAAACTAGATTGCCATCACCATCAAGAATTTTGTCAATAAATCTGGCAGGCACTGAATACCCGCCATTGGCAAATACGGTATAACCACCGGCCAACTGCAGCGGTGTCATATCTCCACTACCCAGCGCCAAAGACAAGTTTCTCGGTAAACTTTCAGCATTAAAATTAAAACGTTTTGCGTAACGCACAGCCCTTGGAATCCCCAATTCCTGAAGCACTTTAATTGACACTATATTACGCGACTTGACTAACGCCTCGCGCAACCGGGTTGGACCGAAAAAACGCCCGGAGTAGTTACGCGGGCGCCATTCGTCTTCTAAGACATTATCTTCCAACACCACCGGGGTGTCATTGTAGATGGTGGCTGCCGTGTCTCCGTACTCGAGCGCAGCAGAATAGATAAAGGGTTTGAAATTTGATCCCGGCTGACGAGAAGCCTGAGTTACGCGATTAAATTTACTTCGGTAGAAGTCATACCCTCCGACCAACGCTGCTATTTTGCCTGTCGTGGGCGACAGCGAAACAAACGCTCCTTCCACACCGGGCATTTGCGCCAGCGCATAACCCAGCACTGGTCGAATTGGCTCTGGCTTACCTTTCTCGGCAGGTACTTCTGGTGGTATTTCCGTCACCTCAGCCACATAGATGAGATCTAGTGGTGTTAAAATGTCACCAGGCTTTGAAAATTGGCGAACTTCCGGGTCATCTTCACTGATCGGTGATGCCCAAACCATGTTTTCCCAAGGTATTTCTACTAACCGCCCACCCTGAAGACCAGCTACCGCCTCGGTATCGGTAACCCTGACCACTATCGCTGGAGATAAGCCACCATGACCAGGCATTGTGGCCAGAATTTCATCAATATTTTCCTGCGATTTGACATCCTCAGCGGTCGCTTTACCGGGTAACCGAAATCCATGGCGTTTTTCATAATGCTGCAGCGCTGCCCGTAATGCTTTATTTGCAGCCAGTTGATGACCACTATCAATAGTAGTGAACACCTTGTATCCGCCCGTGTAGGCACCACCCCCCAGCCACGCAACCATCTGAGCACGAGCCATTTCACTGACGTAACCTGCCTCTAATTCGCTGGCGGTACGATGCAGTTTGGCCGTTACGGGCTTGGCTTTGGCTTCACGGAACTGTAGGTCAGTAATTTTGCCAAGGTCAAGCATCCGTCGTAACACATAGTTTCGTCGAACCAGCGCCCTTTCGGGATTAACAATAGGGTTATACAACGATGGCGCCTTTGGCAGCCCTGCAATCATCGCTGCTTCGGCCAGATCAAGATCTGCCACTGACTTTCCGTAATAAACCTTGGCCGCTGAAGCCGCACCGTAGGCCCGATTACCCAAATAAGGGATATTCAGGTAGAGCTCCAGAATCGCATCCTTGCTTATTTGACGCTCAATTTTCAACGACAATAAAATTTCGTTGATTTTGCGTACATAAGTTTTCTCAGGTGACAAATAAAGGTTACGCGCCACCTGCATCGTGATGGTACTACCCCCCTGTCCTTTCTTGCCGGTTTTAATAAGGTTGATACCAGCGCGTATAAGACCTTGATAATCAACGCCTGGATGCTCATAAAAGCGATCATCCTCCGAAGCAATCACCGCATCTATAAGAATCTGTGGTGCATCTTCTATATACAGTTGCTCGCGGCGTTTTTCACCAAACTCTGCAATCAACTTTGCATCGCGGGTGTAGACGGACAAGGGGACAGACAGCTCCACCTCACTCAACGCGTCAATATCAGGAAGGTTAGGTTCCAGTCTCTTATACGTAAAAAAACCGGCAACCCCAACGATGACAATTGCTAGGACCAATAGTCCAAGCAGCACTTTAAATATCTGAGCAATCAATACTAGGCACTCGATAAGACCAAAAATTGTGCGCCACTTCACATTTCCGGCTGGTGAGAACCCCACCAAAACGGTAAATCTGGACATTTATGGACGCTGTTAACGCTTTTAGCACGCCATAAAAAAGAAATTGGAGTGCGTCTTGCAGTTTCATTATGGCAGTTGCAATTCCTTTTGTGAAAAAAACCTTGCAACTTATTAAAAATTCAAAATATCTTTTTTGGATTAAAACCAACGAGCACATTGCCTGGGCGTTATCCCCTACCATGAACTTTTCAGTCGGAAACAAACAATCGAACCTAATTGGTATCGACATCAGCTCCACATCAGTGAAATTGCTGGAACTGAGTCGGACCAGAACGGCCTATCGAATCGAGAGCTACGCGGTCGAACCGCTGCCTGCTAACGCCATGAACGACAAAAGCCTGCAAGATATTGAGGCTGTCGGGGAGGCGATTAAACGGGCATTGAAGAGGTCGGGCTCAAAAAAGAAATTTGCCGCCGTCGCCGTACCAAGCGCGATGGTGATTACAAAAGTCATTCAGATGCCAGCGGGCCTGAAGCCTGCTGAACTGGAGGCTCAAATTCAGCTTGAAGCGGATCAGTACATCCCCTACTCGCTGGATGAGGTCAACCTCGACCATCAGGTGATCGGCCCCACAGAAGACCAACCAAATAGTAATGATGTATTGCTGGTGGCGTCTCGCAGCGAAAACGTTGAAGAACGGACCGCTGCCTGTGAGATAGGCGGGCTAACCGCCAAGGTTGTCGATATCGAACCCTACACCATCGAGCACACGTGCAAGTTGATCCAGCAGCAATCAGATGTTGACTGGAAAGACAAAACAATTGCTGTACTGGATGTAGGTGCCACGATGACAAGCCTTAGCGTTTTTCGCGCTGACAATCTTGTCTACACACGCGAGCAACCTTTTGGTGGCAAACAATTGACAGAAGAAATCATGCGGCGCTACGGCCTCTCTTATGAAGACGCTGGTCGAGTAAAGCGTGTAGGTGGGCTGCCCGATAATTACGAACCTGAAATTCTTAGCCCATTTAAGGATCAGATCGTTCAGCAGGCGAACCGCTTTCTGCAGTTTTTCTTCTCTGCAGATCAAAACGACTACGTTGATCAAATCCTGCTGGCTGGCGGCTGTGCCGAAATCCCAGGTATCAGTGAATTGATCGAAGCGCAGATTGGCACCCCTACTTCAATCGCTAACCCGTTTGCGAATATAGAGTGCGCATCCGGAGTGGCACAGCAGAGGCTCCAATCTGATGGTCCGGCAATGATGATTGCCTGCGGGCTGGCGACACGAGGATTTGACTGATGGCGAAAATTAATCTACTACCTTGGCGTGAGGAAGAACGGCGCGTAAAGACCAAAGAGTTTGGTTTTACCGCACTCTTCACCGCTTTGTTCGGTGCTGGTGTTGTATTCGGCGGTATACAGTTTGCCCAAGGCAAAATCGATAATCAGGAAGCACGTAACGTTTACATGCAACAAGAGATCGACAAGCTTAAAGCCGAGCTGAAAGAAATCGAAGAGCTTGAGTCCACCAAATCAAACTTACTGGCTCGCATGGACATTATTCAAGAGCTTCAGACTAAACGTCCGCAAGTCGTACATACCTTTCAAGAGTTGGCAGAAAGAATTCCTGACGGTGTTTATCTTCTTTCAATGAAACAAGAAGAAGATCGACTGGCCTTTGAAGGCCGCGCGGACTCAAACGCACGGGTTTCTACTTTGATGCGAAATCTTGATGCATCAGATTGGTTTAAACAACCGGGTCTTGAAGTCATCCAGTCAGCCAAAGATAGCGGTATAAGCACATTCAAATTACGCTTATCGCAATCAGTGGCACCTACCGATCAAAATCAACTCGCTGTAAGCGACGAATAGGGGGCCTATCGTGGATATCGGACAAGCTTTTTCAGATCTGCAAGGTCTTGATGCAAATGACCTTAAAAAGATCGGTACAGCCCCTGCGGCAGCACGTGCTTTTGTACTAGCACTACTATTTATAGCAATCGTTGGCGCCGGACTCTGGTTTATTGTGAAACCAAAGTTCGAGCAGCTTGATGTAATCGCTGCCAAGGAAGACACCCTTAAAACACTGTTTGACACTACACAGGCAAAAGCGGCTAACCGCGAAGCCTATGTAGAACAACTTAGTGAGATGAAGCGAACATTCAATGTAATGTTGCGTCAACTACCTAACAAAACAGATATTGAAAGCCTGCTGATTGATCTATCACAAACTAGTGTTGCGGCCGGCCTTGAAGTTGAGTTTTTTAAACCTGGCAGTGAAATCGCTAAGGAATTCTATGTTGAATATCCAATTAAAATTAGCGTGACTGGCAATTATCATCAGTTTGGAAACTTCGTTAGTGGCTTGGCAGCGTTGCCCCGAATTGTCACCTTACACAACATCGCTATTACCCCTTCCGGTGAAGCGAGGAAAGCCAAGAAAGACGGCAAGTATCTTCAGAAACTTAAAATGGATCTGACTGCCACCACATACCGCTACCTAGACGATGACGAGGGATAAGGCATGAAATTAACGAAATCCTCATCCCGGTTTAACTGGTTGAGATCAGCAACAGTCATACTGGTGGGCTCTGCGATTCTCGCAGGCTGCAACTCCGACATGTCAGATCTTGAACAGTATGTCGCTCAAACAAAATTAAAGCACCAGGGTCGTGTTGATCCACTGCCTGACTTTGCACAATATCAGTCTTTTGTTTACGCAGAAGCTAGTTTACGAGATCCATTTAAACCAAATTCCGATCTTGCACCTGAGACAGCCACCGCCTCAACTAACGGCCCGCGTCCAAGTGATAATCGCCGACGTGAATCGCTTGAAAGCTACCCTCTCGATGCACTTCAAATGGTTGGCATTCTTAGACAACGAGCGTCCAGCTGGGCGTTGGTACAAGACCCTGACGGCACAATTCACCGAGTACAACCTGGAAATTACGCAGGGCAGAACCACGGTAAAATTGTAGACATTTCAGAAAATCAAATTAGTCTGGTCGAAATTATACCCGACGGTATCAGTGGCTGGATCCAACGAGACGCACAGTTAGCGCTAGGTGACGAAGAATGATCGCTAAGACTGGAACAGCTATGAATAAAAGTAAAACGATGCAACGGAGAAAAACGGTGAACAAACCATCAGTTTGCGGCTCGCCGGTCAGCGACAGTACTACCCGGTGTAATCACTTGGGTAAGCTGCGCCTGCTGGCTATGGCAATGGGTGCACAAGCACTCTTATCACAGGGTATTGCTGCTACCCTAGACAACATCAGCTACTCAACGCTGCCCGGTAACCAACAACAAATCACCTTTAAGCTTAGTGATCCTGTTATTGACCCGCAAACTTTTCAGATCGAGAACCCGGCGCGTATCGCCATCGATCTTATGGACACGACCAATGCGCTAGACACACGCATCGTTCCAGTTGGTGTCGGCAATGTAGAGAGCGTCAATATCGTTGAAGCTGGCGATCGCACACGAGTGGTTCTTAACCTTGACGCGATGTCAGAATTTGACACACAGATTGACGGCAACGTTCTAACCTTAACGCTCAACGCTGATACAGATTTTGACGCGCAGGGTGATTCATTTGATCAGGCTGAAATTCCTGTGATCATACCCGATGCCATTACAGAGAGCGCAGACATCGCTAGTGATCAACAACTGCTAGATGACGACGACGGCGGTGTGATGGTGGAGCTTCCAACAAGCTTATCGGCTGACGACTCTCCGAATGCTCCACGACCAAACGACCTGGTAAGGGATGAAGCCATCCCTTCAACTACCTCGGCCATTGAAGTTCGAAACAACGCTGCCATCGAAGAATATGTAGACGATGCACCAAGCAAAGTTGAACTAGCACCGATGCCGAAAATGGATGATAGTAGTTACAACCCGGCTGATAGCGGTGTCGACTACTCATCTCCTGAGCCAATCTTCGCGCCACAGCCGAATAAGACTGCTACCACGTATTCAGGTGAAGAATTATCACTTAATTTTCAGGATATCGAGATTCGTTCGGTGCTACAGCTTCTGGCTGACTTCACCGACCTGAACATTGTTGTCAGCGATAGCGTCTCCGGCAAATTGACGCTGCGACTGAAAAATGTGCCATGGGATCAAGCGCTAGACATCATACTGCGCACCAAAGGTCTTGATAAGCGTAGCTCTGGCAACGTAGTCATGGTTGCTCCGGCCGCTGAAATCGCCGCCCAAGAAGCTGCCGAAAGAGAGGCCGCACAAAAAGCGATCGAACTCGAGCCTTTACGAACAGAATTCGTACAAGTAAATTACGCCAAAGCAACTGAAGTAGCGTCCATTCTTAAATCAGAAACAGGCGGCTTACTATCTGAGCGTGGCAACGTCACGATTGACGATCGCACCAACACTATCCTGGTCAACGATACCGCCGACGTACTTGGCAAAGTACGGGCACTGGTTACCCGGCTCGATGTGCCGGTTCGACAAGTGCTAATTGAATCTCGTATTGTTATTGCCACTGATGACTTCAACCGTGAGATGGGTGTCCGTTTCGGTGTCACCAGAAACACCACTGCCGGCGACGGTGAAGGTGGCGTGATCACCGGATCATCAACTGCTGCACAAACGTTAATTGCCGGCGGTACTCCCGGAGTCGACCGGTTCAACGTGAATCTTCCAGCAGTCAATCAGGCAGGCACACTTGGTCTAGCGTTTGCCAAACTACCGTTCGGCACTTTACTCGAACTTGAACTTTCAGCCATGCAAGCTGAAGGTCGCGGCGAAGTCATCTCAAGCCCAAGAGTAATCACGGCCAACCAGCGTGAAGCCTATATCGAACAGGGTGTGGAAATTCCTTTCCTAGAAGCAGCCTCAAGTGGCGCGGCTTCGATCTCCTTCCGTAAGGCAGTACTTGGTCTTCGAGTTAAACCACAAATCACTCCTGATGAGCGAATCATCATGGATCTGACGGTTAACAAAGATACTGTTGGTGAAATATTCGGCACCGGTGACTCACGAGTACCAAGTATCGATACCCGGGAAGTCAACACTCAGGTGCTGGTCGCCAACGGCGAAACTGTCGTACTCGGCGGGATCTACGAACAGACCATTATCCAGCAGCGTGATCAGGTACCTTTCTTTGGTGACCTGCCTCTATTGGGTAAGCTGTTCCAGTACAACTCCAGCGAAGACGACAAAACTGAACTGTTGGTATTTGTTACGCCCAAAATCGTAAACGATGGTACTTCAGCACTAGATAACTAGTCGATCGACTAAAATCTAAGCTGTAACGAAAACCGCGGGCGACCGCGGTTTTTTTTGTCTGCAAGTTGGCCTCCTTTCCTGTAGTGTTCGGGTATCTCCCGACCCCACAACATTATGGCTAGTATCATCCTCATCGGCCCAATGGGCGCTGGCAAGACAACCGTTGGCAAGCAAATAGCTCGACGACTATGCCGCCCGTTTTACGACAGTGATCGTGAAATCGAAGCTGCTTGCGGCGTAGATATCCCCACTATTTTTGACTTCGAAGGTGAGCCCGGTTTCCGTCGCCGTGAAGCCCGCATGATCGACTTCCTCACCCGCAAGCAAAATATTATTCTGGCGACCGGCGGAGGTGCGGTACTGCGCGAAGAAAACCGACACAAGCTTAAGACTCGCGGCACTGTCATTTTTCTTGATGTGGACATAGACGTGCAAGTAGAGCGAACCTCACGCAATGACTCAAGGCCGTTACTACAACAAGGCGATCCACGCAAAACCTTGATGGACATCAGTCGCCACCGTGACCCTATCTATCGGTCAGTAGCTCACATTCATGTTAGTACCAGCCGCCAAAGCCATCGTCGGGTGGTTGACCGCATCTGTCGCCTGGTGGAAAAACTGGACCGCAGCGCCATTACGAATCCGCCCAATCAAACAACTCATTCTGCGGCTAGTCCCTCCGCCCCGCCCCAACCCTTGATACAAAAAAAACCATGAATCCCCTACACGTCGAGCTTGGCGATAGAAGCTACCCGATCTACATTGAAAGCGGCATTATTAATGATTCTGCGCTCTACAAAAAACACATCAAAGGGCGCAACGTTCTGATCGTTGCTGACGAAAATACCTCAGCGCATTACCTGCCCGCTTTACTGACGGCACTGTCCGATTTCAATTGTCAGCACCTATCGCTACCTGCCGGTGAAGCGCATAAAAATCTCGACACTACCAGCCTAATCTACGACACATTGATGAAAGGACGTTTTGATCGAAATTGCACCTTGATCGCTCTTGGCGGTGGTGTCGTCGGGGATATTTGCGGGTTTGCTGCAGCCACCTACCAGCGGGGAGTCAACTTTCTTCAGGTTCCCACCACTTTGCTCGCCCAGGTGGACTCTTCAGTGGGCGGCAAAACCGGTGTTAATCACCCGTTGGGCAAAAACATGATCGGTGCGTTCCATCAGCCATCCTGCGTCATTGCAGACATGGCAACGCTGCAAACCCTGCCCGATCGTGAGCTAAAATCAGGACTAGCCGAAGTCATCAAGTATGGCCTAATCGACGATGCAGAATTTTTCCACTGGATCACCGAGAATATTAACGACCTGCTTACGCTGGACCCACAAAAACTAGCTCATACAGTAACTACATGCTGTGCAAACAAAGCTCGCATTGTGGCCGCCGATGAGCGCGAAAGCGGCAAACGGGCCTTGCTCAACCTGGGCCACACCTTTGGTCACGCGATCGAAACCGCCAATGGCTATGGTGTCTGGCTGCATGGCGAGGCAATATCTGCTGGCATGTGCCTGGCCGCAAAATTCTCAGCACTTGCTGGTCACATGCCAGCAGAGGCTGTCACCACCATTGAAAAAACGCTGTCGGCCGCCGGACTTCCAATTCGACCTCCGCAAGACATGACCAGCGAACAATGCCACGAACTCATGTATCGCGATAAAAAAGTCCGTGATAACCTTCTAACGTTGGTGCTGCTAAACAATATAGGTGATGCATTTTTGAGCAATGATTTTGATCAGAAATTACTAAAAGAATCATTACGTAAAGAATTTGACACAAAGTAAACTAAGGTCACCAGGACCGCCTGTGTCTGTTTGTAGATTCACTGTCATCTGACCACCACTAGCGTTGCCGTCTGGCACAGTCTACTCTAAACTTGCAAGGGTTTATCTGACTGACCAACTATGCCGCTAGGGTTGCCGTGTAACGTAATGTGCAACCAAAGTTGGCTGTTACAGTCAAATGCAACAACTTTGTTGCCAGCTCACACCACAAAAGACTGGGTAGAATTATGGTAGTTGAAGAAGCGATTGGGGATGCAACCCTGCAAAACGAGACGCTTGCCGAGCTCGGTCTCAGCGAACAGCCATTTATCGACAATAAAAAATTCAATCGCTTTTCTGATTCGACCACCCATAAAGTTCGCGCAGCAATGGAGCAACATTTACGCTTCGGTGAAAGTATTCACCTGCTAGTCGGCGAAAAAGGCGTCGGCAAAACCGTTTTCCTTTCGCAGCTAATAAAGCATTGTAAAGGCAGTATTCAGCCGTTTGTCGCAAAAGGCACCGATAACTTTGAAACGGTCGCGTTTCTGGCAGCCGTGCTGAATCAATTGGGCGGTGAAGAAGCAGACAGCATTGACGATCACGTAGACGCTCTTATTCCACTTTTTGAAGAATTGGCCAATGATCAAAAAAGTGTTGTACTGACTATTGATGACGCGCACCTCGCTCCGCTCGAAGAAATCGCAGAGCTCATTGACGTAATACCCTCTTTTGTCATGAACAATGACGACAAAACCGCTCGACTACTGCTGACAGGAGAGCCTCGCCTAAAGGACGAGCTCACCGCCATCGCCGATGAATTGGAAGATGACGGCTTCTCATTCAAACCGGCCACCACCACATTTTATCCACTCGACGAAAGCCGGGTTGAAGGCTACCTGACCTCACAACTTAACCAAGCAGGTTTCACAGACGCTTTTCCATTCACCGAAAAAGCCGTTAGCAAGATCCACCGCGAGTCCCGTGGCATTCCCGCCAACGTTAATACCATGGCTGGCAAATACTTAAACACAGTATATTCGGGCACCGCCGCTGGCGCTGGAGGCAAAGGCTTTGTCACAGCACTTGGGTGGCCGCTGCTAGCACTGGGGGCTGCAGCAATGGGATTAATAGCCTGGGGTTTATCAATGTTCTTTGGCGGTAACAACACCCCTGACACCATGGTCAACATTGACCCACCAACAGTCGTATCAGAACTAGCAGATCAACAAGCCGTTACAGACTCCACGCTGGTCCCAACCCCCAAACCTGTTCTGCCAACCTCCGACACCACAAACATCGTCGCGGGCACCGAAAGCATCGTCAATGAACCGACTCTCAGTGTCCCTGCCGCCAACTCGACAGCAACAACCCAAACAGATGACCTCCTAAAACCAGAAGATCGCCTGGCAGCGAATGTTACCACCAACGTCGACGACACCATTCCAATGGCAACAACACTACCCATGCCGGAGACAACCGAAAGCACTGCCGAAGAAACCATTGTCGAAACTGTTGTGGAAACGGCAGAGACAATTCCAGAGCCAGTCATCACCACAACAGCTGAAACCACTGTTGCTACCGTTACCGAGCCCGCACCTGTTACCGAGCCCGCACCTGAGCCAATCGCCGAGACCGCACCTCAGCAAGCCACAGTACAACAGCCTACCGAACTGGTCATTGAAACCGTCGAGCCTACCGTCGCTGTGGTAACGCAGCCTAGTGTGCCGGTGCCGAATTCAGTAGCGGTTGTTGTTCCAAATACAAGTGCTGGAGTGGCAACTAACGAACGCACTGACGCCAGTGAACCTGACACCGACGCCGCGCTTCTCGGTGATTTAAATGATTCCAGCGGTATCGCCGTGGCCATAGACCCACTGAGCCCTGCAGGTATTGGCAACTCGGTTCAAACGACCACTCAACCGACTAACGTGCCTGTAATAGAAGACAGTGTTAGCGTACCTACCTCCGATGAAGTGCCCGTCGCCAATCGAGCCATCGAAAACGAACGGTGGGTGCTATTTCAACCGCCAACTAAATTCACCATACAATTGGCCACATCAAAAGAGCGCGACTACATCATTGGGCTTGCGCAATCACTGGAAGCAGAAGACCCAGTGGCAATTTATCCATTCCTGACGACAAACAGCAACAACCCGGTATTCGGGTTATTAAGTGGTCTTTATGACACCCGCTCTGAAGCCGTCGCCGCCGTTGAGAACATGGCAGCACAGACCAAACAGTTTGGTGTCTGGATCCGCCCCATCGCTGATCTGCAAGCCGATATCAAGAAACGCCGCTAGGCGACTGCTAAGTGCAGCGCCCGCGCGCTGCACTTAACCAAAGATGAGCAACACTGTGTATAATTAATGTTGCCGCTGTGGCACTGATCAGTCACAGCCCACCACCTGAAAAACCTAATCGTCAGTAACTGCTGGCCGATACTTTTCCTGTAGTCCCTAAATACTTCCCAGTACTTGATCAATAGCCACGAAAGATCCATTCACTCCGGATTAGTTCGTGTAACACCCTAAAATCAGCTGCAACTAACACGAGATATTCGATGAACGCACTGGAAAAACTCGCACAGCAGGGGCTCTATCATCCTGATTTCGAACACGATAACTGCGGCTTTGGGCTAATTGCCCAGATTGATGGCGAGGCCAGTCACAAACTCGTTAAAACGGCAGTGCAGGCTCTCGCCCGCATGACCCATCGCGGCGCCGTTGCCGCTGATGGTAAATCAGGTGACGGGTGCGGACTGCTACTGAAGAAACCAGTAACTTTTTTACGCGAAAAAGCATCGGAAGCCGGCTTCAGCGTGGGGAGGAATTTCGCCGTTGGTATGATTTTTCTAAGCCAGGATGACGCCAAAGCCAATCGTGCCCGCGAGATCCTTAGCCGAGAAATCTCAGATCGAAACCTCACCGTTAATGGTTGGCGCAAGGTACCAGTGAACCCGGAAGCCTGTGGTGAGGAAGCCAAACGCTCACAGCCTAAAATTGAACAAATCTTTGTTACTGCCCCCGGACACATGGACGGTGCAGAATTAAATCGAAATTTATACGTAGCACGCCGAAAAACCGAACTGCAACTGACCAGTACAGATAAAGAATTCTACGTCAGTTCTTTATCTTCGGATGTCATTCTATATAAAGGGCTAATGATGCCCGACCGCCTACCGGCCTTTTATGAAGACCTGAATGACCCGACGCTTGCATCTCGGATTGCCGTTTTTCATCAGCGCTTCTCTACCAACACTTTGCCACAATGGCGCTTGGCACAACCGTTTCGGTATCTTGCACACAATGGCGAGATCAACACGATTCGCGGAAATCGCAATTGGGCAAATGCACGCGCCAACAAATTCCACAGCGAATTATTACCAGAACTGCGTGAACTTCTGCCACTGGTTTCTATGCACGGCTCTGACTCCATGTCACTCGACAACATGCTGGAAGTATTAATCGCCGGAGGCTTGGATATATTTCGCGCCATGCGATTACTGCTACCACCAGCATGGCACAACATGAATTCCACCGACGCCGATATGCGCGCCTGGCTTGAATACGCTTCGATGCACATGGAACCCTGGGACGGACCCGCCGGCGTAGTACTCACGGACGGACGCTATGCGTCTTGTGTACTCGATAGAAACGGCCTGCGCCCGGCCCGGTATGTCATCACCAAAGACCGAATGATTACATTGGCCTCAGAAATAGGGGTTTATGATTATAACCCTGAAGATGTGATCGCTAAGGGCCGAGTAAAGCCCGGACAAATGTTTGCGGTTGATACAGAAACCGGTGAAATACTGCAGCCCGAAAACATCGATGATCTATTAAAAACGCGCCGCCCCTATGCGCGCTGGCTGCAAAAACATTCCAGACACTTGCGTTCCAGACTTCGGGATGTGCCGCCCTCTTCTCCACCAATGTCGGACGACCGACTGCAGTGCTACGAGAAAATGTTTGGAATCACCTTTGAAGAACGCGATCAAATTTTACGGGTGTTAGCAGAAGACGCTCAAGAAGCGATTGGCTCAATGGGCGATGACACTCCATTCCCGGTACTGTCAAGCAATGTACGCTCACTGTATGAAAATTTCAGACAACAATTTGCTCAGGTAACTAACCCACCTATCGATCCACTTCGTGAGGCGATTGTGATGTCACTTGAGACTTGCCTTGGCACTGAGAAAAACCTGTTTAAAGAAACAGTGGATCACGCACAACGCTTATTGGTCAGATCTCCAGTGCTATCGCGTGAGAAATTCGAAACGCTGCTGGCGATGAATGATGAACCAGAATACCGACACTGTCGAATAGACCTGAACTACAACCCCAAAGAAAAAAGTCTGGAACAGGCAATCATCGACATATGCGATACCGCATTAACAGCTTTAAAAAACGAAACCGTCATTATTGTACTTAGTGATTACGATATTTCCCCGGATATGCTTCCAGTACACGCACTACTGGCAACCGGTGCCGTGCACCATCGACTCATTGAAGCAGGCTTACGCTGCGACGCAAATCTGGTTGTTGAAACCGGTACTACCCGCGATCCACATCATATTGCTGTGTTAGTAGGTTACGGTGCCACCTGCGTCTATCCTTACCTTGCTTATGAATCGATTCAAGGCATGGTACGCCGCCGCGAAATTACCGAAGACAGTGGTCGGTCATTAGAACGAAATTATCGCAAAGGCATTAACAAGGGCTTGCTAAAAGTGCTTTCGAAAATGGGCATCTCAACGGTTGCAAGTTACCGGGGCGCACAGCTATTTGAAATTGTCGGCCTGCACGATGACGTGGTTCATCGTTGCTTTCCAGGCACCACCAGTCGTATACAAGGTGCCGACTACGATGATCTTTTAGAAGCCATAGAGTCCCTTGCCGCAGACGCGTTCAATAAACGCAAAAAAACTAAACAGGGTGGCTTGCTAAAATATATCGATGGCGGCGAGTATCACGCCTACAACCCTGATGTTGTCAATACATTGCAGGAAGCCGTAACCAGCGGTGAATATAGCGACTACGAAAAGTACGCCGTACTCGTTAACGATCGACCACCGTCCACACTGCG
>JALZUX010000393.1 GCA_023301405.1 Granulosicoccaceae bacterium
TGAGGCTGAGGCTGAGGCTGCACAAGGCATTGGCGAAGGTCGATCGTTTGGTTTAACGCATATATGTGAAAGTTGTTACAGCCTCGGAGAATTAACTGATCAATCATAAGCTCTGCTTCACGCTGAGCCAGAGTTCTGGTCAGTACGCTATCGTGTTGTGCCGGTTCAAACAGCTCATACAGTCTTCTAGGCACCTTTGATCCACATCGACTTGCAAAGCGGGTCAGCTTTGCTAAGTCACGCACTGGCAGAATGCCCGGCACTATTGGCGCGCTTATACCCGCTGCTCCGGCACGATCTTGAAACCGGTCAAAATCATCTAAATCAAAAAAGAACTGAGTTATCGCCCGATTAGCACCTGCATCCAGCTTGTCCTTAAGCTCTCGAATATCCGCCTCAGCGTCTTTTGCTTTCGGATGAACTTCAGGGTAACAAGCCACACTGATATCAAACGGATGGATAGCTAACAAGCCATCAATAAATTCTGCCACTGTTGAATAACACGCCCCTCGACGCTTGGCATCTTCTGCGTTTTCTCTGTCGTCGCCGCGAAGCGCGACAATCCGATCAACACCAATTTCACTCAGATGCCTGGCGACATCATCTATTTCCTGTTTTGTTGACCCTTCAAATGTCAAGTGAGCAGCCACTGGTACAACTGACTCGGCAAGCACGTTTTCAATGGCGGTCATACTGTGCGATTGCCCAGTGCCCAGTGCTCCATAGGTAATAGA
Organism: Granulosicoccaceae bacterium; assembly: GCA_023301405.1. Classification (GTDB taxonomy): domain Bacteria; phylum Pseudomonadota; class Gammaproteobacteria; order Granulosicoccales; family Granulosicoccaceae. The sequence continues at coordinate 735 of JALZUX010000393.1, forward strand.
AAAAAATGTGGGATCCATTACTTCGAGCGCGCCCAGTGTGCGCCAGAATCGGCGCTCCCCAATCACATTGCCGGGTGGGTAAAACTCATAAGAAAAACCAATGTCATTCATGCCTTAAATATTCCGAAGTTAATAGTTTACTAGTGGGTAACGCCCGCATTGCGAGTGGCTTGCCATATTTTCACCGTTAACGGATCACCCTTAAGATCACGACTTAACGTGCCATCCAATTTGTTTTGTGACAACCAACCTTCAATCTCAGAATCATCAAAACCTAGCCTGTGGTGCTTGTGCTCCGCTCTTAATTGCTCTTCGTTGTGGGTGGCAAAATCAACGATCACAAGCCGACCACCAGGTCGGAGCACTCTTGCCGCTTCTTCGATGACGGACGCCGGGTCATCGCTGTAGTGCAGCACCAAATGCAACGCCGCCAGATCAACAGAGCTGTCAGCAACCGGCATGTTGTACATATCAGCCTGACGCACGTGAACGTTGCGCAGCGATGCGCGTTCAAGGTTGGTGCGAGCCACGGTAAGCATTTCTTGAGACAGATCAATACCCATACCGCGCTCAGTACGGCTAGCCAACAGCTCTAGCAACCGCCCGGTGCCGGTACCTATATCAAGAAAATCGGCGATCGGTGCATCACCAATTACATCTAAAAATTCACGCTCTAATAAAGCCTCTGGCACATGTAAGGCTCGTATTTCATTCCACTGCGCAGCATTTTCTTTAAAATAGTTCAACGCCACACCAGCCCTTTTCTGCTTAACCTGATCCAGCCGCAGCAAATCCCGATTAAGGTCTGTCTCTTCAGCCGGCAACAAATCTACCAGGGTCCGCGCAAGTTGCGCTGACTCGGTCCGCTCGGCGATACGGTAGTACACTTGTGCGCCTTCTCTGAAGCGATCAAGCAACCCTGCTTCAACCAGCAATTTCAAATGCCTAGACACCCTGGGCTGGCTTTGACTGAGAATCTGGGTCAACTCGCCGACACTCAACTCACCATAAGCACAAAGCGCCAATAACCGGAGCCTGGTCGGCTCACCCGCTGCCCTTAAACCGCTGAGTAGTTGTTCCATAGATCGAGTGCCAATATATAAAGATATGTTTATATGTACATTATTGCAATAATTTATCTAATAAGCAACGAATAGTCCATCTACGGCGCGCACTTTATTACAGAGCTGCTTCCAAACGCATTTATTTATCCGTAACCGCAAATGCGTACTAACCTTATTAAAAAAGCTAGCTAACATTCTTTCTTGTGTATCGAAACAATTGAACATGACCGCCAACGCGACGATCGGCGAAATCAGTCAAATTGATTCGTTACCATTCTTTAAGAATAGCCTTTTCTTACAATAAGTTACGGTAGCTACCTAACAACAAGTTAAACTAGCTGTGCTGGAACTTCTGGCCCTGTAGTAAAAAAAGAACAATAAAATTAAATATACGTTTTAAACCCCGGAGATACACACCCATGAATGATTCAGCCACTGGCTTTCTAAGCGGCTTACCCTTTGCCGACACACTTGGCCCTGTTTTGATCGCGCTGGCAATCCTCATTATCGGATTGATCATCGCTAAATTAGTACGCAAATTTGTCTTGAAGGCCTTAGGCGGCGTAGATGCACTGCACCGTGAAAATACAGACGGCTCTGTTACAGATCTGGCCACACCGATAGCCACACTTGTATACTACGTTATCGTCTTGTTTGTACTCATCGCCGTGCTCGGCAAAATGGGACTGACCGACGTTCTTGATCCACTGAAAGGCATGGCCAATCAATTCTTAGGCTACGTACCGAATATTATCGGCGCTGGAATCGTCGGCTACGTTGGCTGGATACTCGCCAAAATAATCTCAGAGTTTGTGGGAATGGGTCTGGGCAAAGCCGATGAGCAACTGGCTCTCAAAACCGGCAATGATGACATCCAGGTGTCTAAGCTTGGCAGTTCGTTTGTGTTTGCCGCTATCTTGCTTCCGATTGCTGTAGCAGCACTTAATATCCTTAAGATCGAGGCGATCTCAGGCCCCGCCACCGCCATGATTAATAAATTAATGGCAGCGATCCCCAACATTATCGGTGCAGCAATTATTCTGGCAGTTACATACTTTGTTGCCAAATTTGTTGTTCAAATTCTGGGTGGCATTCTTGAAGGCCTCAATATTGACCAACTGCCACAGAAGATCGGTATGGATGGTATTTTCACCCCCACCTTCACCCCGACTAAACTGATTGGCGGCTCGATAATGTTTTTCGCCATGCTTACCGGCATCACTGCAGCGGTTGATCGGCTGAACATCGATATCATTTCTCAGATTATGGCTAAGGTGCTTGAATTCGGCGGCGGCATACTAGTAGGCGGCGTCATCCTGATCATTGGTAACTTCCTAAGCACACTGGCCTATAACGCCATTTCAAAAAGCAACCCTGCACTGGCAAACATCGCACGCTTCGCAATCCTGGGCTTGGTACTGGCAATGGGTCTGCGAGCTATGGGCCTGGCAGACAACATCGTTAACATGGCATTTGGCTTTACGCTTGGTTCTGTTGCGGTTGCTGCGGCACTGGCATTTGGTTTTGGCGGTCGTGATGCTGCCAAACGCATCGCTGATAGTGTTGCCGATAAAATCACTTGATTTAACTTGTTTGCTGCTCGCTATTATTGCGGGCAGCAACACCGCCAATAATCCAATCATAATAAAAGCGCGGATAGCTTATGGTCCGGTCAGGGGAGTGCGATGAATAAAAGCCTATTTAATTTTCGAGACGATGAAGAGAAAGAAATGTTCTTCATCGCCATACCAGTAATTTTACTCTTTGGGCTGCTGGGCTACTGGCTGGCTTTTGGAAGTAATACACCACCGGTCATGGTCGCCGATAACGCCACCGCCGCTATCGATACCGATAACGACGGCGTGCCAGACCATACAGATCAGTGTATCAGCCGCGCTGGAGTTTTAGCCAATGCAGGATGCCCTGCAAAAATAGGCCACTCACACCGCGACAACGATGCCGATGGCATCAGAAACGGTATCGACGATTGCCCGGAAACAAAGGGCGATGCTGCCAACAATGGCTGCAGAACTCCTGACAGTAATGACGCTATAAAAGCCAGCTCAGTAGCCACTATGGCGGTAGCAACTGTGGCAGTAGCAACTGTCGACAGCGATGGCGACCTTATCCCAGACCAAAATGATCAATGCCCCGACACCGCCGCCACTACCGAGACCGGCTGCCCTGCCGATCAGGATAATGACGGATTTGCGGACGCTGACGATCAATGCCCTACCATTGCAGGTCAAGATCGTGGCTGCCCATCAGACCCAGATAACGACGGCATACTCGGCGACGCCGACAATTGCCCTGACGCTGCCGGCTCTGCCATCGATAATGGCTGTCCTGCAGATGCAGACGGCGACGGCGTAATGGATCTGGACGATCAATGCCCGACTGTCGCAGGCACAGCTAACGGTTGCCCGGCCGACCGCGACAACGACGGCATTACAGACGACGCCGACCAATGCCCTGATCAGGCAGGCACCACAGCTCTAAACGGTTGCCCGGCAGACAGCGATGGCGACGGCGTCACTGACGCAGAAGACCGCTGTCCTGAATTTGCCGGTGATGCAAGCAATGCCGGCTGCCCCGCCGATCAAGACGGTGACGGTATCGCCGACAGCGAAGACGACTGCCCGACAACTGCTGGCACTTCCCCAAGCGGCTGTCCGGTAGAGAACGACACTGACGGCGACACGGTACTTGATCCGCTCGACAACTGTCCTGACCAGGCCGGCCCGGCAATCAACAACGGCTGCCCGACCTCAGAAAACGACAGCGACGGCGACTCAATCCCAGACGCTATCGACGAATGCCCGGCAATAGCCGGTATGGTCGAAGCCAATGGCTGCCCAATCGACACTGACGGTGACGGCGTTGCCGATGCTGATGATCTGTGCCCACAAATCGATGGCTCAATACAGTCACGAGGCTGCCCCGATGACACACTAGCGTCAGCAGATACAATCAGCCAGGAAGATCAACAAATACTTGATTCGGCGCTGGCACAAGTTGAGTTTAATTCAAACAGTGCAACACTCACTAATGCCTCTCGCAACATTCTTCTCGACGTTGCGGGCTTATTGAAAAAGTATCCGAATGCA
>JALZUX010000394.1 GCA_023301405.1 Granulosicoccaceae bacterium
TATTACGATTAATTTTGGTAATTAAAAAACAACTATTCGCCTCTATTGATCGAAATACCTAGCTTGAAATCCCGCACCTTGCTACGACCCGTTTGACCCTGGGTATTATTTTTTAGTAATAGGTCAGTGTACTAGCCTTACCTCTGAATACGTAGTACGAAAATGCGGTGTATCCAAGTATGGCTGGCAACACAACAACCATGCCGATGAAAATCACCCACAGTGAACTGGTATCACTAGCGGCTTCCCATACCGTCATTTGGTCAGGAATAACGTATGGAAAAAAGCTGTAGGCAAGGCCTGTGAAGGCAAGAATGAAAACGCCGGTAACGCAAGCAAACGGCACCCAGTATCTGTGCTCAGGGACTTTGCTCAGTTGCTTGAGCGATACATGAGTAACCGCAAGCAATGTAGCTGTAAGCAGTGGTAGCGGGATAAGATATAGCATCTGGGGAAATCCAAACCATTTATCAAAGATGCGGGTACTGATTAGCGGGTTTACCAAAGACACCGCTAGCAGTCCGAAGCACATAGCGGGCAGGGCAATCTGCGCCCATCTGATTGCTCGACGCTGCAGATGACTTTCTGTTTTAACAATTAGCCAGCAAGCACCAATTAAGCTATAGGCTGACATAACGCATAGCGCACTTACGATAGCGAATAGATAGGCGCCCAAGGAATTTTCAAGTCCGACGATATATCGGCCAAGCATATAGCCCTGAGAAAGTGCGGTAATGGCAGAGCCAGCGATAAATAGCCGGTCCCAGCCTGGCTTCTGAGTGGCCTGTGCCTTGGCTCGAAAATCAAATGCTACGCCGCGTAATATTAGTCCGATTAGCATGATGGTGACGGGTAGGTACAACCCGCTTAACACGATGCCATGCGCGGCAGGGAAGGCGACTAGCAATAGCCCGACACTTAGCACCAGCCAGGTTTCGTTGGCGTCCCAAAATGGACCAATAGAGGCGATCATGGTATCGCGCTCGGCTTCACTGGCGCCAATCATGAGTAACCCGACGCCTAAATCATAGCCATCCATTATCGCGTATATCAAAATAGCAAGGCCCATGGTGCCTAGGAATGCCAGCGGCAACCAGTAGTCTGTATTACTCCAGTCCATAGTTGTATCCTCGTAGTTGGGGTTCAAGTGGCGCTACAGCGGGCGGGCCTCCGGCACGTCTGGCCATGTAGAGTAACGTTGATATATAGGCGATGATCAGCCCGACGTATAACGTGAGGTAACCAATCAGAGTAATGGCGAGGTTAGATGCCGGCACTGGCGATACTGCATCAACTGTGCGCAAAATCCCTTGCACCAGCCAAGGTTGCCGGCCAATTTCAGTGACGTACCAACCGGCCAGGGTTGCAACCCAGCCTGAAAAAGTCATCGCAACCAAGCCCCGTTGCAAGTATTTTCCCGGTACATTACCTTTGCGGCACTGCCATGCAGCAATCCATGAAATCAGTAGCATCAACGTGCCAAGGCCCACCATTATTCTGAAACCGTAAAACAGCGGGGCAACGCGCGGGTGCTCGCCGTTGAAATCGTTTAGTCCTTTAATTTCGCCATTGGCATCATGGGTTAGAATTAGGCTGGCAAGTTTTGGAACCCCGAACTCAAAGTGATTTTCACGGGCTTTTTCGTCGGGCACGGCAAACAGTAGCAGTGGCGCACCGCGCTCAGTTTCCCAGATACCCTCCATAGCGGCGATTTTAGCAGGCTGATGTTTTAGTGTATTTAGACCGTGTAAGTCACCGATAAGGATTTGTATGGGGATCAAACAAGCGGCGACAAATACTGCAGTGCGCATAGCAACCTTGACGTCATTACCATGGTCATTTCGCAGCCACCTATATGCCGACCCACCGGCAATCAAAAATGAAGCCGTAAGCCCGGACGCAACAAACATATGTAACAAACGATAAGGCATGGATGGGTTGAAAATAATCGCCATCCAGTCATCGGCATACACTACACCGTCTCGAATAACATGCCCTGCAGGGGTATGCATCCATGAGTTAAGTGCCAGTATCCAGAAAGCGGACATTGACGTGCCGATGGCCACCAGCGCGATAGAGAGTGTATGAATTCGGCTTGAAACGCGCTTGGCGCCAAACAGCATGATCCCTAGAAAAGTGGCTTCAAGGAAAAACGCGGTGAGTACCTCATAGGCGAGCAGCGGGCCTGCCACGTTCCCCACTTTTTCCATGTAACCGGGCCAATTGGTGCCGAATTGAAAGGACATCGTGATACCACTAACCACGCCCAGCGCAAATGACAGCGCGAAAATCTTCACCCAGAACTGGTAGGCCGACAGCCAGCGCTGTTGGCCGGTGGACTGATACTTAAGCTTGAAAAACAACAAAAACCAGCAAAGTGCGATGGTTATTGTCGGAAACAGTATGTGAAACGAGATGTTAGCCGCGAATTGAATTCGGGCAAGAATCAGTGCATCCATGGTGTTCGCCGGCCTCAGGCCGTCCTCTTGTGTGTGAAGGAAACGGAGATAGCGATTTTAATTACTGTTATTTCGGTAGTTTCAGTAATTACTGAAATGAATGAAAATAGTAAGGGTGGATGCCCGTTTTTCAAGGATAGTGGCAATTGATTTAAGCATGCGTTTTGGCGAGGGAATATGACTAATGTGGTTGTGGGCTGGTTTGGAGAGAGTTTTGAGCAGCTCGACCCCTTATTGCAGAACTTACATCGTCACGGT
>JALZUX010000395.1 GCA_023301405.1 Granulosicoccaceae bacterium
GCCATTAATGAAATGGCAGCTTGTGCGGGAAGGACCAGCGCCATCAGCGGAACCGTTAGTAGCGGCGTGCCTGCGCCTAAAGAGCCTTTGATCAAACCACCGCAAAACAGGGCAAAGGTGCACCAAGCGATCAGCAGTGGCGGTAGGTCCGGGGAAAACAGTGTTGTCTCCGGATATGGTTCGAGAAGCCGATTTGCGATTGCTTGTCCGGTATTGGGCTGTGTCGCGTGGTAACGCAATGGTGAAGGAGCATCAAAATTGATACACATTGCCGGTAATTTGGTGTGTGGAAAATAGTGCACAAATCACGTTGGAATCATTATCATAGGTTTAAGCGATGGCGCACAACACATACTTATCGGGGTAGTAGAAATGGCACGTGGTATTAATAAAGTAATTCTGGTGGGAAACCTGGGTGGAGATCCAGAGGTTCGCGCAACAGCGGCAGGTGCTCGAATCGCTAATATCACCGTGGCGACATCAGACGCTTGGACAGACAAAACTACCGGCCAAAAACAAGAGCGCACTGAGTGGCACCGGGTGGTATTTTTTAATCGCTTAGCGGAAATTGTTGAGCAATACTTGACCAAGGGGTCATCGGTCTACCTCGAAGGTCGGCTGCAAACACGCAAATGGCAAGACAAAGACGGGCAGGATCGCTGGACCACAGAAATTGTCGCCAACGAGATGCAGATGCTTGGCGGGCGCGGCGGTAGCGGTGGCGGCGGTGCAGGTGGTGGAGACTATCAATCTACTGCGCCAATGGACCCCCCTAAAAGACAAGCTGCACCTGCCGCGGCGTCGGGTTCAGCGCCCCCAGCGCCAGCAGCAGCGACCGGTGGTCCGGATATCAACTTCGATGACGATATCCCGTTCTAAAACGCATTGTCTATGAGTGCCGTGGCCGCTTTTGCGGTCATGGCAGTAATTCTCTACAACCCATTGTTGTAGAAATTACGCAAATCTCTTGCTCAGATGAAGCAACCTAGTGTCCACACCCACACCTGTTGCCAGATCACCCGTTGCGGCTGATTCATTCGAAAAATATCCAATGAAATCAATTCGGCCACACGCGGATATGGTGCAATAGCCTATGTTTGATTACTTAAACCGGGCGTCCGTCCAGAAAGAGCGAGTGTAACCAGGAGCGATACCCCTGTTACTCCAAGGAGTCAAACAGGCTTTACCGCTTTTGACATGCTAATGGTAGTTACGTCTCTGCAACTCATTAAACTGTGCTGGCTTTCCTAAGGTGAAGCGCAAAAAAATCCACTGCATTTCTCTTTGGTAAACCCTCCTTACTTTCAATCCTGATTGCTGATTGCCGGGAATGCGCTATACAGATATAACGTAAAGCGATCGTGGATACCACAATCAAGTCCTTTTCGTGCTCGCTTTTTGCAGGCACAATCGCGATATGCGCCATATAACGATATAAAGATATCTTTATTTGTTTTGGCTAGCTATAATTCGGCGCGGTATTCTATCATCTTAGGGTGCTTATCGACGTTCAATTTAAGCAGTTGGGCGTGGCGGTAACCGTGTAAAAATCCAGAAATAATTCAGCAGAGATAAGACAGCCTTATGACAAAGGAATATATTTTTACTTCAGAATCGGTATCCGAAGGCCACCCGGACAAAATGTCTGATCAGGTGTCTGACGCAGTATTGGATGCCATTCTTGCAGAAGACAAGCATGCCCGCGTGGCGTGTGAAACTGTCTTTAAGACCGGATTGGCGATGATTGCCGGCGAAATCACCACTACTGCAAAGCCCGACTACGAAGCAGTGATACGTAATACCATCCGCGAAATTGGATACACCGATTCATCGATGGGTTTTGATTGTGATACTTGTGCGGTAATGACCGCCATTGGCATTCAATCACCCGATATAAATCAGGGTGTTGATCGAGCAAGACCAGAAGACCAAGGCGCCGGTGACCAAGGCTTAATGTTTGGTTATGCTGTCAATGAAACAGACGTTCTCATGCCTGCGCCAATCACTTATGCACATCGTTTAGTGCAGAAGCACGCTGAGTATCGTCGCGCTGGTGCTGACTGGCTGCGACCCGATGCAAAAAGCCAGGTGAGCTTTCGTTATATAGACGGCAAAATCGCCGGTATCGATGCGGTTGTTTTGTCGACACAGCATTCAGCGGAAACCAAGCTGTCTGATCTTCAAGAAGCGATCATGGAAAACGTGGTTAAGCCAATTTTAGAACCTACCGGCTGGCTGACCAGTGATACCAAGTATCATATCAACCCGACCGGTGCGTTTGTTGTTGGTGGTCCAATGGGTGATGCCGGGCTAACCGGTCGAAAAATTATTGTCGATACCTATGGTGGTGCAGCGCGCCACGGTGGTGGAGCATTCTCTGGTAAGGACCCGTCAAAGGTTGACCGTTCGGCGGCATACGCCGGTCGCTATGTCGCCAAGAATATTGTTGCTGCAGGTATCGCTGATAAGTGCGAAATTCAAATTTCCTACGCTATTGGTGTGGCCGAACCCACGTCAATTATGATTGATACATTTGGTACCGGCAAAATTGATGATGAAAAAATTACCGCGCTGGTACGTGAACATTTTGATCTGCGTCCCTACGGCATTTTGACCATGCTTGATTTGCTGAACGCAGAAAAAATCAAATACCGCAAAAGTGCAGCCTACGGGCATTTTGGTCGTGAAACAGAAGGCTTTACCTGGGAAAAAACCGATAAAGCTGATCTCCTTCGCGACGCTGCCGGCATTGCTTAACCCCTAATTTTCTAGAACTTTTAACAGGAATTATTTATGAGTGCAGATGCTGCAAAGCAAGGCGACTTCAAAGTTGCCGATATGTCTCTGGCCGAATGGGGCCACAAAGAAATCCGTATAGCGGAAAACGAAATGCCTGGCCTAATGGCTATTCGTGCAGAGTATGGTGATTCAAAGCCATTGGCTGGTGCGCGTATTGTGGGTTGTTTGCACATGACAATCCAAACAGCCGTACTGATGGAAACACTGATTGATCTGGGTGCAACAATTCGTTGGTCATCGTGCAATATCTTTTCAACGCAAGACCACGCAGCGGCGGCAATGGCGGATCAGGGTATCCCGACGTTTGCATGGAAAGGCGAAACTGATGAAGAATTCTGGTGGTGTATTGAGCAGACTCTATCGGGTCCTGATGGCTGGAAACCCAATTTGATTCTTGATGACGGCGGTGATGTCACCCAGATCATTCATGAAAAGTACCCCGAAATGCTTGCAGAGATCAAAGGTCTATCTGAAGAGACTACTACCGGCGTACATCGCCT
>JALZUX010000396.1 GCA_023301405.1 Granulosicoccaceae bacterium
AAAGGACAAGGCAACCAGATCAAAAACCGCCCCTGGTGCTGCAAGATTGTTGATCGATATTGCCAAGTATCAACTGTTGATGGTGTCAATTAATGATTCACCGTGCATATTTAACAGTTCAGCGGCAACCATGCACACACTGTTTAATAATAATTTCGCAGTCAATGCAGCAAACATGGCAATTAAAAATCCACTAAACCAACAGCTATGGTGTCGATGCCAGCGAGCATTTCAGTATAATTAATCTTCGTAACCAACCGGACTTGCAGATGAAAATTTCATCCGTTGATATTTATGTACTCTCCACACCGCTGGATACACCATTTGCATTCTCCCAGGGATGGGTTCGCCGGCGCTCAGCCACGCTGGTACGTATCACCACAGATACCGGCCACGTCGGCTGGGGCGAAGCATTTACGCAAGGACTCGAGCCCCCGCAAATCGCAGCCGCCGTGATCGAATATGCACTCACCCCGTTGTTAATCGGTAAAAATCCACTGGATACCTCGGTGCTTTGGCAAAGCATGTACACACAGACCAGAGACTACGGACGCAAAGGCAGTGTGATTTCGGCAATCAGCGCTATCGACACCGCCTTGTGGGATATTGCCGGTCATTTTTATCAGCAGCCAATTTATCAACTCCTTGGTGGTGCATTCCGCAACAAAATTCAACCGTACGCCACAGGGTTCTACCGAATTGAAGGTCAAAACGAGGCAACGCGCCTGGCACAGGAAGCCGTAGATCATCGTGAAGCCGGCTTTACCGCAATGAAAATTAAACTTGGCTTTGGCGTAGCTGACGACATCGCCGTGATGAAGGCGATAATCTCTGCACTCGACGACCCGGGCGTCGAGCTCATGGTCGATAGCAACCACGCCTATGGAAGATCAGAAGCTCTGCAACTGGGCAAGGCTTTAGAAGACTATAATTTACGCTGGTACGAAGAACCTGTAGCGCCAGAAGACATCAGTGGCTACGCAGAATTGCGAAGCAAAATAAATGTTCCTATCGCCGGCGGTGAAAACGAACACACACCATACGGGTTTAATCAGCTTTTCAAAGCCGATGCCCTTGATATAGCTCAACCGGATATTGGCTCTTGTGGTGGTATTACCGCAGCCAAAGGTATTATTGCCATGGCACAAGCCAACGGCATTGCGGTTAATCCACACGTATGGGGCAGTGCTGTTGCACAAGCCGCCTCACTACAGTTGCTCGCTGCCCTACCGGTGCCTAATCATTCCCTTTTTGCTAAACAACCAATACTTGAATACGACAGATCATCACACCCGTTTCGGCAACACTTGATCACCACCCCATGGCAGATGGAAAATGGCATGATCACCATTCCAGGTGGCCCGGGACTTGGCATTGAAGTTCGTATGGACACTATTAAAAAGTATCAGATTAATTAGGTGGCTGCTTGATCGTCTATTTTTTCGCGGCGTAAGCAGAGGCAGAACGACAACGACGAAACGACCAGTTACAACATCACGCGCTGCCCGCTTTCTGCTGAATCATAGACAGCGAGTGTGGCCCGTAACGAACGAGCTGCATCTTGTGCATCACTGATAGGCAGTGCTTCTTCATCAATCACTGCACAAAAGTGTTCTATTTGCGCAATGTAGGCGTCTTCAAATACAAACGGCGTTGTTTCACTTTGCAATGGACTAGTCCAGTCAGCGCTATTATCACCCGTGTGCCATAACACATGGTTGGGAAAATCCAGTGACGCTTTCGTTCCCATAAACTTTATCGCGTTTTGTCCTGAACGGGGAAATGCTGCATTCTCGCCAGTGGCAAATTCCCACCCCCACGGCGACACGGTTTGGTCAGACAAACTAAAGGTGCCAAGTGCGCCGGACTCAAATCGCATCAGCAGGCCTGCCGCATCTTCTTTTTCAAAACCATTAACGCTGTTGGTGGTCTCAGCAGAGATACTTTTTATCTCGCCGCAGATATACCGCAGTACATCGATCTCATGAATTAAGTTGGTGAGAACTGGGCCTGCCTGCCATTTTTTTCGCCAGTCTGATTCATAGTAAGAATCATTTTTTCTGACATTCCACTGCCCGTGCACAGCAACCAATTGGCCTAATTGTCCAGACTGCACTAACTTACGGGTTGCAACAATCTGCTTATAGTATCGACGCTGATGACCCACCAGTACAGGTTTACCAGACTGTTGCGACTTTTCAATGACCTGAGTTGCTTCATCTTCTGTGGCGGTCACCGGCTTTTCAACCAGTACACAAGCGCCGGCGTCTAACGACTGTAAGGTGGGCTGTAAGTGATGCTCAGTGGGAGTAGCGACAATAACACCGTCAGGTTTTACGCAGTCCAACATTGATTGTGCGTCAGTAAAGTGGGCAACGCCTGCACCCTTCGCTACCGACGTGGAAGCAGGAAATGGATCAGCTATACCCACAAGCTGTGCACGGTTAGTGCTGTTAATTGCTGCCAGGTGTCGCTTACCAATGACGCCGGCACCGATGATTGCTATTTTTAGTTGCTTCATAAAACCAAATGAAATTTATACAGCGTTAAACCGAAAAGACCACCGTATAATATCAGATCAAAGGCTAATTCCTTACTTTTAAAAATAGGTAATAAGCGACACTTTTCGAAACCCCCTGCCCGACCGATGGCAACGTGGCTAAAATCACATCAACAGCACCTGACCTACATCGACGGCCATTACTTCCAACAGACACTATGTCTGTATAAATTTTTTATCATCAACTATTTATTTACGTGGAAGCATGGCAATAAATTCGTCACAATACTCACATCAGCCCTGTGCCCGTTATACTATTATGTACAATAATCTTTCCACGTACTTAACGTACCGTCCACCGCAGGTTATACAGATCACACAATGAAAACACTGATACTTGGCGGGGTAAAATCAGGTAAAAGCAGACTGGCTGAAAACAGAGCACTCCGCACTGAAAAACCTGTTGTGATCATTGCCACCGCCACAGCTGGTGACGAAGAAATGCAAGCCCGGATCAATCACCATCAGCAATCCCGCCCGCCACAGTGGCAAGTGATTGAAGAACCCATCTGTCTGGCCAGTGCGTTACATCAAGCGAATACAAACAACAACTGCATCATTATTGATTGCCTGACGTTATGGCTAACTAATCTCTTACTGGCCAACGATACAACAACGCTTGAAAAAGAAATGCAAGCCTTCATCACCACATTAGCAGGGACCACTGGCTCTGTCATTATGGTGTCAAATGAGACTAGTATGGGCATCATACCGATGGGTGATTTAACCAGACGCTACTGTGATGAGGCTGGGTTACTACACCAGAAAATTGCGCAACAATGTGACAATGTTTTGTTAACCATTGCAGGCTTGCCAATGACACTCAAAGGTTCAATAGACAATGACTAATCAAACTTCAACAGACACCAACGCCGCTGACCACAAGCAACGTATGCTCGAATTACAAGCAGAGCAAAAATCAAAGGTTGCCAAAGCTGATATCGAGCGCGGAATACTGATTGTTAATACCGGAGACGGCAAAGGCAAATCATCGTCCGCATTCGGCACCGCTATACGCGCCGCCGGGCACGGCCAGAAAGTCGGCATTATGCAATTTATCAAAGGCACCTGGAAAACCGGTGAAACCGAGAGCTTTAAGCGCTTCCCTGAAATTGAACACCTAGTCAGTGGTGACGGATTCACCTGGAACACGCAAGACATGAACGAAGATACTGCCAGCGCCAGACACGGCTGGGAACAAACAGTCGATATGATTGAACGTTGCCGCAACGAAGAACCGGCTTATGATCTGATTGTTCTTGATGAACTCAATATCGCGCTTCGCTACGACTACCTTGATATCACTGAAGTAGTCGCCGTATTATCAAACAAGCCGGAAAAACTAAACATCATTGTGACTGGCCGCGATGCCAAAGCCGAGCTTATCGCCATTGCCGATACCGTCACCGAGATGGCAATGGTCAAGCACGCATTCGAGGCTGGCATACGTGCACAAAAAGGTGTGGAGTTCTAACTGACAAAAACATCTTATAACTACTACGTCCGGGTGCCGGTGAGTAATTACAAACCGCACCGTGCCTATAAGCTATCCACCTTCAAATTAACTGTGTACCACTGCAATTTAAACATTGCAGTTCACCGACTACCCGTACCAGTTCGATTCGATGGCTACTTCAGCTTAGCGAGTACAGAGCCGACTTGCTCCTTAACTTGATCTACAGCTTGCTGCTTTACCGCACCATAGCCTCGGATATCCATCGGCGCTTTCATTATGTTGATCCAATCTTGCTGATTTTCTGCGTTGATTGATCTTTCACACTGCTGCATAAGATCAGTAAACCAGGGAATCAGACGCCGCTCCATACGGCGCTCTGCGGTATACGAAAATACGTCTGCCGGCGTGCCGCGTAGCATTTTCATTGCAGCCAACATTCGCAATGGACCATTAATCCATTGACCAAATTCACGCTTACGTGGCCTGCCACGAGCATCTGTACCCAGCGACAACAGCGGGGGCGCCATGTGGTAGCTTACTGTGAACCCATCTTCAAACTGATTTTCCACTGACTGAAGAAACGTACCATCGGTATGTAACCTGGCAACTTCATATTCATCTTTATACGCCATTAGCTTAAACAGCGATCGTGCTGCAGCAATGTTTATCGCTTCATTGTTTTCAACGTTGATACTAAGGTTAAATTTTTCAAGCACTTTACGATATTTTTCTGCATACCGTAAACTTTGATAAGCGGTTAAAAACTCGGTTCGATATTTAATCAGATCCTCTACCGACTCCGCACCTGCTGAATCACCTAGTGGTTTATCGAACTCACCCGGCACAGCGGCCGCCACACGGCCAGCTTCAAACGCTTGCTTATTTTTATCTACCGCCACGGCATTTAACACAAACGCCTGCACCAACGCCTGATAAGAAACCGGTACATGCCCGTGTTGCCACGCAAAGCCTAGAAGTATCACATTGGCAAAAACGGTATCACCAAACAAGCGAGTTGATAACTCGTTAGCATCAATGCACGGCAACTCATCACTACCAATTGATCGCTTGATACTGGCAATTCGAGAATCAACCTGCAAGCTGGCGTCACGATGCCGAACGATGTCACCCGTCGGCATGGCAGCCGTGTTCAATACGCCCTTCATGCCTTTTCTGTAACTGCGTGACGCCTTGGGCGAAGAAGACACCACCACATCACAGCCCAGTAATGCGTCTGCCGCGTTGTCATCAATGCGTACCTGATTGACAGACTCCGGCCGGTCAGCCAGACGCACATAGCTTAATACCGGGCCAAACTTCTGAGCAAAGCCGGTAAAATCCAGAACCGAAGCCCCTTTCCCTTCCAGATGAGCTGCCATCGTTATCAATGCGGCTACCGTAACCACACCTGTACCACCAACTCCGGTAATCAATAAATCATAGGGTTCGACTAAGCCTGGAAGTTCAGGCAGTGGCATGTTGTATCGGCTTGCATCAAATTCAAATTCAGCCTGCTTTTTATAAACCCCTTTCACACTGACAAAGCTTGGGCAAAAACCATTAACACATGAAAAATCTTTATTACACGACGACTGATTAATTTTACGCTTGCTACCAAAGCGGGTTTCTATGGGCTCGACACTCAGGCAGTTTGACTCTACCGAGCAATCACCACAGCCCTCACAGACTAACTCATTAATAACAACAGTACGGTCGGGGGCTTCAACCTGACTACGCTTACGGCGACGCCGCAACTCAGTAGCACAAGTCTGCTCATAGATCAGCACACTGACACCTGGCGCTTCACGCAACTGCCTTTGCACGGTGTCCATATCCCGACGGTGATGTATTTTCACACCATGCGGTAGCTCTGCTGTGGTAAATTTTTCAGGCGCATCAGAAACAAGCTCTATGCGCTGCACACCTTCGGCACGCACTGAATGCGCTATCGCCTGCACCGACACCGGGCCATCCACCGGCTGGCCGCCCGTCATTGCCACTGCATCATTGTATAAAATTTTATAGGTAATATTGGTGCCCGCTGCAACCGCTTGCCTTATCGCCATTGAACCCGAGTGGTACCAAGTACCTTCACCCAGATTTTGAAAGACATGGCCATGTCCGGTAAATCGCGATGACGCCGCCCAGTTAACACCTTCACCACCCATCTGAATTAACGACGTTGTTTCACGGTCCATCCAGCTGGCCATAAAGTGGCAACCAATGCCTGCTAGTGCCTTAGAGCCTTCAGGTACTTTTGT
>JALZUX010000397.1 GCA_023301405.1 Granulosicoccaceae bacterium
GAGCGGGTTAAACCAGACAGAATAGTCAGTAATAATACAGGTGTTGCTTATAAAGCATTTGAAATGGGCATTGAGTGGATCGCCGGGCCGTTTCTCAATACCACAAATTCCTATGCGTTATTAACTATGCAAGAAGAGCTGAATTGCGCCGGGGCGTTTGTTTCAAATGAAATAAATCGCATGCAGATTAAAAATATATCACGGCCTGATAATTTTAAGCTGTTGTACAGCATTTACCATCCCATTTTGATGATGACCAGTCGTCAGTGTTTTTTCCAACAGACGGTTGGTTGCAAAAAACCGGCTATTGAAGACGGTTGCATGTTGAAATGTAAAAAGGCGACGACAATCACCAATGTGAAAGGGGTGTCGTTTGCAGTTGATAAGCAAAAGGGCGGCTACCCAAGTATTTATAACGATGAGCAATTTTTGAATTTTGACATCGTTGATGATTTAGCCGGTCTTTTTGACGAGTTCTTTATTGATCTTACTAATATCGGAGCAGGGTCTAAAGCCGAACTGGATAAGGTTCAGTTGATCGAACACTTTGAGAGTTTCTTAGGCGGTAACAACCAAGCGCAACAGCATCTTAGTAATATGATTACCGTTTCGACCAATGCGCAATATAGCCAGGGGTTGTAAGCGCCTTTGATCGGCTTGAATAATTTTCGTTTGGGGCGATGCTTGAAGTGACTGATTCTTTAGCCACGCCGGTTCTCTATTCGTTACAGCATTGCCCTTATGCGATGCGCGCAAGGCTGGGCATCTTATTGGCGAAGCAAGTTGTATTACTTCGTGCCATCACGATGAAAGGTAAACCAGATGACATGCTGGTTGCCTCTCCGAAGGGCACAGTGCCGGTGTTGGTTGTTGATGCGGATCTTGTGATAGATGAAAGCCTTGATATTATGCTATGGGCACTTAAGCAAAATGACCCGCATGATTTGCTTTATGAAGATCAGCCTGAAGCGTTACCCGAAATGCTGGAAATCATTAAGGAAAATGACAGCCAGTTTAAGCCAAGCTTAGAAGTTTATAAGCGGGCAAAGCGTTACCACCATCAATCAGAGGAAAGTGACCGTTTAGAGTGTGAGCCTTTTATTCAACGATTGGAAAGTCGTTTAATTGAAAATGATTTTTTTATGGGCGCAACGCCAAGTCTTCTGGATTATGCACTGGTACCTTTTGTACGTCAGTTCTCCAAGGTGAACCGGCAGATATACAGGGAAGGGCCGTATGCTAATTTGCGTGTATGGCTGCATAGCCAGTTGCAAAGCCAATTGTTTGCTAAGGCGATGTTCAAGTACCCATTATGGCTGGATACGGATCAAGAATTTGAATTTGGTGCTTATTAAATAGTGAGTTTGTATCGTAGTGGTCGATGCCCACGGTAGTCGTGGGTTTTGTGGATAAGCTTGCACGTCCACCACGAGCGGTCGTTAAAAATAATGACGTGCGTTTGGCAATAGCTGTTACTGAATAGCGGTGGTTCATTAGTGTATTGAAGGCGAAGTCTATCCTTGTGGTTAGAGTGGTGGATGTGCCTTAGGCTTATTCATCCTACGGTAGTTCAGGGTTTATATTTCGCAGTCTACTCAAAGATTTGTAGTGCCTGCTGTAAGTCGGCGATCAAATCAGCACTATCTTCTATACCAGCTGAGTAACGGATCAGGCTTTCAGGTATTCCCATGGCTTTGCGTTCTTCGGCGCTGCACTCGACGTGACTTGTGGTGGCCGGTGGTCCTATAGTGGTTTCAACAGCGCCCAGATTCGCTGCAGCGTGTGCGTACTTTAAGCGCGGCACAAAGCGGCGCACAGCATCGAAGCTGTCTTCTTTAAGCATAAAGCTTAGCATGCCACCAAAACCAGTCATTTGCTGCTTGGCTATCAGGTGGCCGCTGTGGGATTCAAGGCCGGGATAAAAGACCTGATCAATGGCTGGATGATTCTCCAGGTACTGCGCCACCAACATGGCGTTTCGATTCTGCTCACGGATACGCAGTGCCAGTGTTTTCATTCCGCGTAGTAGTAAGTAGGCAGCCATCGGATGCAAAGTAGCGCCATTGATTTCCCGGTAGTGATAGATTTTCTGGATCAGTGATTTTTCCCCGCATATAACTCCACCAAGTGCGTCGGCGTGGCCGCCAAGGAACTTGGTGGCACTGTGCAGAACAAGATCAGCGCCTAGTTGAAGTGGTTGCTGGTTTATCGGGGTGGCGAATGTATTGTCGACAATCACGGTGGCGCCTGCCTTTTTACCGGCTGCAGCCAGGCGGGCAATGTCGATGACTTTGGTTGTGGGGTTAGTGGGGCTTTCGAGATACAAAACATCGCAGCCTTTGGAAATTGCTGATTCTATTTGCTGGTGATCAGTGGTGTCGCAGAGATCTACTTCAATGTTGAATTTGGGTAGAAACTCGGTGAATAACACGTTGGTCCCGCCATAGGTGTCTTTTACCGACACTACGCGTTGTCCGGGGGACAATAGTCCAAATAGTGTGCTGCTTATGATACCCATGCCAGTAGAGGCGCTGGTGACTGCTTCGGCGTTTTCCAGTTGCCTGACCTTTTGTTCAAACGCGTGAACTGTCGGATTAGTGTTGCGCCCGTAGATATGCCCGGGCTTTTCTCCTAATGCTACCTTTTGCCATTCATCAACATCATCATAGCCAAAGCCGACTGAGTGCACTACGGGCACCTGGGTTGCTCCTTGTAGAAGGTATTCTTCTTCGCCTGCCCAGATGCATTGGGTGCTTTGCGCGATAGGCTCTTGCTGGTTGCGCTTGTTCGTCATGGATGTCCGGTTTGTTAATTTGGTGGGGGGTAGTTTCGCAAAATTTGTGGCAGCGGCCTTCGCTATGGTCGTCGCGCAGTGGTCTATTTTGCCGGAATTATTCTGGAAGCGTGCTGCAAACAGCTGCATGCCACTATCTTTGGTAGGCGGTAATTCGCAAGTTGTTAGAGTCACATGGTGTTGGTGTAGTGTTTCGTTTGCCGCAAATGGCGCATTCTAAATCGGTAGAGAGGTGATTTGGCGGGTCTTCGGGTAAAAAAAGGGGTAACATGAAAAACGCGTTTTTGATGCGGTTATCATGAGGGGAATCATTTGAAAAACATTAAAACACTGTTGGCACTTAGTCTGGCTGCTGTATTGTCCGGAACTGTTGGCGCTGCTGAAAACCTGACCGCTGAGACAGCTTCACCCGGTGGGTCAATTCACTTATCAATGGCCCATCTGGCCGAAATCGCCGCCGAGCGTGATATCGCTGCTATTCAAGTTGCCGACGGACAAACACTGACGAACTCAGTACAGAATGTTGCCGAAGGCAAAACAGACATCGCTGGAACACCTTATATACTGCCATTTTTACTGGCTGGTGGCCGCGGTCCTTACTCAAAGCTTGGTGCTGAAAAGGGTGCTGAGCTCGCGTCGAATCTGCGAGCACTTTATCCCGTTACATTGGGGATTTTTGCGTTGTATGCCTACGACTCAAAAGGCCTTAAGGGCTGGAGTGATCTGGAAGGCAAAACAATTTATAACGGCCCTCCGCGTGGTGCTGCCGTGACAAACGCCAGAGCCGTTATTCAATTGGCTGCCGGTCTCAAGGAAGGCGACGATTACAAAGGTGTGCAAGTAAACTGGGGGCAGGCAGTGAAGACCATCACGGACGGTTCAGCAGATGCCGTTGTGTTGCCTATATTGTTTCCAGACAGCCGAATTACACAGGCATTGGCCTCCGGCAATATGACAGTCTGGTCAATTCCGAAAGACAAATGGGATTCAGAGCCGTTTCAAAAGTATCTTCGTGCGCCAGGCTCAGCACCGTTTGAAATTTCTGTGGCCGACGCAACTCTGGGCGAAGGTGGTGTGACACTTGTGAGTGAAGATGGGACCTTCCGCGGTTTGGCCACAATTGGTGGCGATATCGTTAATAAGAGCATGTCTTTTGATTTGGCCAAAGCTCTGACAACCGCTCACATTGAGACGCTGGACAAGCTGAAAGCCAAAGCGCCTTTTGCCAAGCAGGCAGGCTACGGTGTTGTTGATGTAGTGAAATCAGGTATGTGTGGCCCGAATCCGCTTAAATATCATGAGGGCGCAGTAGCCGCATGGGAAGGAGCTGGTTTTGTCATTGATGACTGTGCAAAGCCTTAAGCACAGCTTGTTTAAGTGTTAAGAATTTCGGCCCTTGCGGGCCGAAGTTTTATGGGGCAGTAAATGACCTGCCCATCGTCAAATAGACCCTATCCACAAGGCAGTTAATGTCAAACGAAAATCAAGCGCCTGCAATGCGTCCCGACTTTGGTCTAAAGCTGGTGTACTGGCTGGCTTTAGCGTTCGTAATTGTTGGCCTGTTGAATTCTATGCCCGGGATACCCGGCGTTGATGATGCGTTTGAAGGATTGTTTGGTTTTAAGGACTTTACGATCCGAAAATACCCTTACGAATATTTTTACCCGATAGCGTTTGTAGTGATGATGATTATCGTCGTCCTGAAGCACTCGTTGTGGCGGGATTTGGCGGGTAGTTCACCGCTACGGCGTAATTTAGGGCTGGCGATGGATGCCGCGCTATTTGTCGCTGCAATCGCGATTTCCCTTACCTACATGGTAGAGATTGAATCAGTCTGTCTGATTGATCAGATTACCGGTGAGCGTGCAAAACTCATTACAGAAAGTTTGGCCGCTGAAATTGAGTTTGCAGAGCTTTACGGTCTGCCAATCCCTGACTCTGTTGAAGACCCTCAGTGTATTAATACAACCGACGCATGGCTGGTTGCCATTATTGGTTTGTCTGTGATGGTTTTTCTTTCCTATAACGTGAAAGTTTGGGGTTTGCCTCTGGTGTTGGTGGCTATCGCTATGGCAACTTACACGGTCGTTACTGTGTTGGTGTGGTACTTTCACGGTCCTGACGATATTAATAAGTACCTGATGACTAAGTTGGGGGGTGAACCACGGCTGCTGGCTGACGGCCGTCCTCGCTTGCACGACGCGCTGGTGAATAACTCATCCGGACTGCTTGGCCGGTTTATGGATATTATTCTGAATACCGTATTCCCGTATATTGTGCTTGGTGGTTTGTTTGGTGCTTCTGCCGGTGGTCGGTCATTAATTAAACTGGCGTTTTTGTGGACACGTAATTTGCGCGGTGGTCCAGCCCATGCGGCTATTGTGTCGTCTGCTATGTTTGGAACAATATCCGGAGGGCCGGTGGTTAATGTGCTCTCGACTGGTGTGCTGACCATCCCCATGATGATCAAGCGCGGGTTTTCCAAAGTGTTTGCCGGTGGGATGGAGTCAGCTGCATCATCGGGTGGGTCAATTATGCCGCCGGTGATGGGTGTAGCTGCATTCGTATTGGCGGCTCTGACAGCGGTGCCATACCGCGAGGTGATCATTGCCGCCGCTATTCCTGCGATAGCCTATTTTTTCTGTCTGTTTCTATCGGTTGTTTTCCAGTCAAGAAAGCAAGGCATTGAAGCGATTGGTGAAGTGACTGAAGACATGATTCTGTCTCGCGCTGATAAGCTAAACCTAGTCATGATCTTTGGGCCGATTTTGCTAATTTTATTTCTGTTGCTCACCCCTAAGGAAGCTATTGGCTGTGGTTTCCTTGGGTCGTTGTTTGGCGTGCAGAATGTGATTGAAAACGGCGTTTGCCGTGCCACCGATTTACCGTGGTTTTTTGAGCTATTGCAAAACTCAGCCGGTGACGCTGGAAGTGCAGGTTGGTGGGCCGTCATACTCTTATGCTTTCTATTGTTTCTTGATAAAGACATGCGAAAACACCCAAAGCGATTGCTTGATGCGTTGTCCGGGTCGGGGGTTTTAATCTCTACGTTGTACCTGATGTTTCTAGCCGTTTCGATTATTGATTTCTGTCTTAACTTTACCGGCCTTTCCGATTTTATAGCGCTTGATGTGCTTGGCTGGTTGCGCGGGCTTGATTTGGGAGGAAGTGGTTCCGGGCTGTTTCAGTTTATAGCGCTTCTAACCACGATGGCGTTGGCTGTGTTGTTGGGTATGGGCATGCCGGCGGTGCCTGCTTATATTAATGTGGCCTTGCTGATGGGGCCGGTATTATCTGGTTTAGGGTTGTCTATTTTCACCGCGCATATGTTCATATTCTACTTTGCGGTAGCTTCTGCGATCACACCGCCAGTGGCCATTGCTGCATTTACGGCTGCAACTATTACCAAGTCTGAACCAATGGCGACGGCGTTCTCTGCGGTGAGGTCTGGCATTGTGATGTTTGTTATTCCGTTTGTATTTGCTTTGAACCCTGAAATATTACTGATAGAGGCTGCTGTGCGAAATCCGTCAGCACTTCAAACTGCATCGCTGTACTTACCGGGCTATGATGGGCAGTTGCATTTGGGCGCATTGGTGTGGCTGTTGGTCAGGCTTGCGGTAGCGCTTTACTTGTTGGCCAGTGCGCTGGCAGCATTTGATCGAAAGTCTTTGTCGGCTATTGAAATATTAGTTCGCCTCGGGTTGGCGGCTTTAATCATGATTAAGGCTACCCATATAAATGGTGTGGTGTTTGTCGCTGCCATTGCCTTGTTGGTCTTTCACTTTATAAATAACCGATCCACTTCGGCAGGTGTGCAAAACCAACCATGAATGTACTCTGGATTATGGCTGACCAGCTGCGGTGGGATTACCTAAGCTGCTACGGTGCTACGCACATTGAAACGCC
>JALZUX010000398.1 GCA_023301405.1 Granulosicoccaceae bacterium
CAGCGGTTGTGCTGAACGTGACACCAAATAACTCTTCGTTCGTCAGTGCTATTTTATTCGATAAATCTACGATCGCCTCTGCATTAGCGAAATCACTATCCAGCTGAAGCAGGCCACGAATTCGATATGCCATAGGACTTTTCATCGAGTACGAACTCCAGGTACGATTTATCCACCGATTGATCAACTGCCCCTATGTCATTTTGGTTCGTGACAACATACTGGTTTACAGCAAGCACCTCGTCATTGACGATATCGTCAGTGACATCGACGACAACTGTAGAGAGCACGCCTTGGGAGTTCGCTTGCACTGTCTCGCTGAAGACAACGTCCGTTTCTATCTGCCCAACGGTAGATTAAAAATCCCAGTCACCACCACGTTCTGCACGACCTGTCAGATCATCGCTTGAAGCGATATCGGCACCGGTAAGCATGGCAACATCACGGACAAGCGCTTCACCATCCTCTGTTGCCGCCAGGTTACAGCCATAAAAAAGAATGTCAGAATTTTCAGCCAGATGGTCAGACCAGAGCAATAATTCACTGCCGCGAGCCGTCACTAAGTCGTCGTTCAAAATAACCGACCCAAGCTGGACCCCATTATCACTGCCATGCGAAACAATGTGCACCTAAGCTACAGATTCATAGCGCGAAAGCGTATCAGTGATCTTTGTTAGGCCGTCCTCATCACTACTAAGAAGAATATATTCAAAAAAAGTATCCGGGCTGTTTCGCTGCAAGTCTTCTAACAGTACTGGTAATCGGGTGTACGCTCATCAATAAATACAAGAGCACCAACCGGATCAGTTTCACTATCGGTATTGATAATACTGACAGACTGCTCAACTGCATCAACAACAACTTCAGAGGCAAAAGAATCAGGAACAAAGTTTGGTTCGGGCACTACTGAATAAGCATCAGAAGCAGCGTGATCTGCGGATTCATAAAGGCCATCAGAATCACCGGTCCCCTTGGCAGACAACAAGGTTGTTGTCACCTGATCAGCGGCCAACGTGGTCTCTACATGAGCGTTTGGTGATTCTCCTACCTAACCAGCATCACTTAATAGTCAATCTGGACGAGCTATCGCAACATCAGGATGTAGCAACATCTCAGTTGTTCAGGCAGCTGACGACTCCCAACGCGGAGAAAAACTTTCCGAGTAGTCTTCTAGATCTGGTTGTGGGCCCGGTACCCCCCCTGGAAAAGCATCTGCCGAGTAAAGAACTCTTGGTTCTAAAATCTCAATG
This sequence comes from Granulosicoccaceae bacterium, assembly GCA_023301405.1. Classification (GTDB taxonomy): domain Bacteria; phylum Pseudomonadota; class Gammaproteobacteria; order Granulosicoccales; family Granulosicoccaceae. The sequence continues at coordinate 1,251 of JALZUX010000398.1, forward strand.
ATGGCGCTTTTCCGGGAATTACTGGCTACCTTCCCTTTTCGCCTGTGCTTCACTATTGCTTTCCAGCAGTCATTTTGACGTATTCTTTTTCCTCAACCCTCAACGGCAGGAGTTACTCTATCTGACCAGACACATAGGGTACTGGTCCAGAAAATCAAGATTGCTTTCACATGTTGGCGAATCACCTTTAATACGGACAAAAAACTTCACACTTTACCGCAAGCGCCAGAATGAATTTTCTAGAAAAAGACATGGACACCCTAACCACGACAGATAAAAACAGGCCATATATTTTATCTTATGCCGCACTTCTATAGCAACAGAGGTCACAAATAAACAACAGTCACGGGGTGCTTACTTAGCCCCCCACACATACCTTTAACGTGATCAGATTCGCATGGCTGAGTAATGCCCGCACTAACTATTTGACAGTAAAATCAAGTGCCCCCAACTCAATCAGAAAATAATGATACTGCAAATTTTACTTTTATCAGATGAAGAAACAGGACCATACTATTTCTTCGCCAATCGCGCAGACACCTCTTTACTAATCTGTTCACAACCATTCGCGAACACTGCTGATTTCTTTGGCACACTATCGCACTTGCGCTTTTTTGCAGCCAATTCAGTCGCTGACAGCCCGCTGTATTTCCCTTCCGAGCAGCCTACGATTAATAAGCTGGCTACGATTAACATAAGGCTTTTATATTTCATGTCATAAACTCTCAGTGTAAATAAATTTTTATTTCAAAGTAGTTTTGCTGCTTCAAAAAATCAATTTCTTTAGTCAAAGACTTTTTTTTTGGGCGCGTAAAACTGTGAACTATTAGCCAGTAGCAAGAATGCATCCAGCAAGAAACAAAGCGCCAACACCAAGAGGTACGATTATTTTCTTTTAAAAGCGGACTGGATATAGATTGGCAGCGTCAGATTACCCCGCCTTATATGTCCAGTAATTAAGATTGCAAAAAATAAGTTCATTTTTGTTTTTCGACTAAAACATTTAGTCTGAATGTCTCAGCCTCCAACACTAGTGCAGTAATAAAAAAGTGTTTTTATTTTAAGGCTGCTTGAACTTAAATAATCCAATTTTCCTCACTAACCACCCCGCTCAATTGCATGTCAAAAATCGGCAGTTAATAGCGAACAAATTTTTTGGACTTGTGTTGTCCTTAGCGTGTACATCATCCCTGTGTAACTAAAGCAGATGCAATCAGGAAAACATACCGACTGGCCAAAGAAGCTTTCTCTGTTAAATTTTCAACAAACGGCGCGAACCACACAATAACTCGTTGTCGCGTCCTTTCACCTGTTAGCGTGATGCAAAAAAATGCCACGCTAACTATTCTGTTGCCTGTGCCGGACTACAAGATGGATGCTGTAAGCTCATGATGAGCGTCCGGTGCGCCTTTGTATGAATAACATTCGTAAAAGTTAATCGCCCCCACCCTTCCCTGCCAAACCATTAGCTCGTTGCACTAAGCAACCTTTAGAGATCAAATTTCATTGCACCACCGTGCGCCATACGTAGAATATCTATACGGTAAAGCTTATGCTGGCAAACAAGTACACCAATGAGCCAAATCGCCCGTGGTTGTCAAAACATCTGACAGGGTTCAAATAACAACGCGCTATGACCCATTCGGGGGATGCGCAAAACCAACACACTGTGTAACCTATTGTTTGTGCCGGACATGAAAAGGATGTTGTACGCTCAGGGCGAGCATCCGGTGCAACTCCTAAAGCATTCCAAAGTTAAATCTGTGGTCACCCTCCTTATCTCCGCACTTAACCATCCACCTTGACTCCCAAAAGTCTGCTGTACCGTTCAATAAGGTAAATCCTGCATCCACCACAGACCCTTCTACCAATTGGGTCGCAACACAGTCTTGTTGTGGTGACTAATAATGAGAACGCTGGGGCTTGTTTGTAGCGGCCGCTGGAGCTTCTCACGCCCCCCCCTCCTATACCGGCCGTCTTCGGTAACACTCCTGCGGCTACAATTACAAAGAGCCATAAAAAATTTGAATACCTGAAAACACCTGATACCGGGTTTGCAAGCTACCCAATGCCGATGTCTTAACAACCAAGGTCGATAGTCGATCTGCTACGTTGTGAATAGCACACCTTCGCAAATATCAGAACGCACTACCTTCAATTGGATCAGCATCTTCAGGCTTACTAAAAAACACGCCACTGATACCCTCTTTCGCACAAGCAGAAATAACCGCTTTGCGCTGCTGCAGCCGCATTACCATGGCATCTATCGATGCAAAGTCAGATACCTGAACCACACCGCGGGTCGACAAAGGATACAACTGCACCCACCGAACACACACAGCAAGATAAATATCAACGATAGATGGGCTGTCACCAAACAAATAGCACCGCGACTGCGCTGCGTATTGCTTATTGAGGATAGATAAGTTGTGCCGCAGTCGCTGCCTGGCTATGCCACGAAAAGATTCCTGCAAAGGTTCATTAGAGCCAACATATTTTTCAGCATAGAACAGTTGGCGCAAATCAGGGTGTAAGGTATTGCTCAGAAAGAACAGCCATTTCAGGAACTGCGAACGCCTGCTGCTTTCAATACCCGGCGCTAACACAATAGTGCTTTTGGCTCCGTAATGCTCTGCCCGTTCTGTAAGCGTCAAGGCTATCGCTGCTGTTTCGAACACAGCTTCCCCGTCAATGATACAAACAGGGATCAGCCCTTTGGGGTTAAGCGCGAGGTAAGCAGAATCAGTTTGTTGCTTTTTTCGACGATCAACCAAAATGGCGCGATAGTCGATATCAAGCTCTTCAAGAATTATGCGGATAATCAAAGAGGCGTTGTCAGGCGCATAATACAAGTCAATCACACTGACTCTCCGCCTTGTTTCGCTAAAGACACCCGGGGGCAGTCGTGTTGCATGCCTGTAAACTCTGTTGGATGAGGTCTGGTTGCTTCAAATCATGATACCAGACCCTCCAATTTCACAACATACCGCAACAGCCAAACCCCCTGCTTACCGGGGTGGGCAAATCAGGCTACCCACTCGGCTTACAAACCCGCACTCCTACTAAGAATGCAGGCCAGCAAGCCGCTGGCGCATGGTTCGCTTCTATCAACACTGAAAAATTTACACTTTTTCCTTTAAAATCATGCATATAAAATTTATACAATCCCTCA
>JALZUX010000399.1 GCA_023301405.1 Granulosicoccaceae bacterium
CCCTGTAATTCTGAGCGCTTGCCTGATTTTTGCCATCGGAGCATTTGAAGCGACACACTTGGGATGATGGAGCTGTGTCAGTATCTCTGGTATGTGAGCGATTGCCTGAAGCCTGCCTTCAAAATGGCTGCTGGCCCGCTCCCTGAATTTCTCTGTAAAACTACTACTCAGCAGGCAATCGTGTCGCTGCTGTAAGTCGTCGAGGACTGTGGAGAACTGCCAACCACTGTAAGTTTGATAAAGGTGTGTCGGATCCTCGGCTATCCCCGCTTCTAATAACTCTGCCGCCATCGCCTCGCAGTTGAGGAACTCGCTGTCAACTAAGGTGCCGTCGTTATCGAACAGCAGACATTTTCTTGCGGTCACAGAATCCTACTGGTAGCAAACATCACGTATGCTGCAATATTCCCTTGTTAGGATCAAGGGTTAGAAGGCGTTTCGTCACAGGAGCGCCCGTGTGCTTGCAATTCCCGCTGCCAATAGCGTGCTTGACGAAGATCTCTGCAGCCTGCCCTAAGCCTTGATTCCAAGGCCTGTACTTCATAAACACGCATCTCGTCTGACAAATGGCTAGCACCGTCACTGCGAAAGAGCTCCAGCAGCGCCAGCGTGGGTGCAACGACGTTGTCAACATAACTGTCTTCCGGGGCGAGGTTTTCCGCTTCTGTCAATATTAATTTCAAGGATTCGTAACTTTCGTCCATGACGCTACTAGGTCGATAGCTAGCGGTAACCTCAACGACCTGACGAGTAGGCTGCGACAGTTGGGCTATCATCTCCCGCTCCCGGGCTATCAGACACTCTGCCACGTCCTCTGAAGCGCCACAGCGTAAAGCTAACTGATTACGGATTTCCCGTACCGCACCGACGGTCAAAGAATTTTCGCTCACTGCCTGTGTCAGTAATTTTTCAAGCTCTTGATCCAGCTTATCCAATTCAGAATTTGCACAAATCGCGCGCTCAAGCTCGGTGAATACGAAATCGCAGTCAACCGTTTGACTATGCCCTGTTTTTGCAAGTACTAACGCAATTGCAACCAAGGTAAAAATCCACCTTTTCAATGTTCACTTCGTCCTTTTGGCCGTGGACTGCCGCGAAAAGCGAGGGCTTTAACTAAATACCCGGCAGCGCCTTTTTATTATTATTTTTTTTGGCACGCCAGTGTAACGACGGACAGAAGCATCTTCTTTAGGTGCCGAACAGCAAAACTTCATGCAATTGTGCACTAACTTCACTATTTATAAGTACTTTGCCTTGAAATGGACCACCGCATCGCCTATATTCCGCAGCTCAAGAAGCCTTCGGCTGCCGGTTAAGTTGCTTTATCAATCAGCGTCCGCTTTACAGCCCGCCATCTAAATCACCTTGTCAGGCTGAATTGAAAACGGTTATTTCAAACTCGTTGAGTCCGAGCTTCCCCTAAGCATCTGTATTTAATAATTAAATACGTATTGGGGCGATAAAGCTCCAACGACAAGACGTTACACAGCGCTCTGCCGTATAATTAGTCAGAGCACCTGGCCAAGAGCCAGCACGCGCACCGGTTACACGCCGGTGCTTTTATATTTGAGAAACAGAAATGACAGACTTAACTCGCTACCGCAATATCGGAATTTTTGCCCACGTCGACGCAGGCAAAACCACTACGACTGAGCGCATTCTTAAGCTAACTGGCAAGATCCATAAAATTGGCGAAGTGCACGATGGCGCTGCCACCACAGATTTCATGGACCAGGAGCAAGAGCGCGGAATTACTATCCAGTCTGCTGCGACCACCTGCTTCTGGGACGATCATCGGCTGAATATCATTGATACCCCGGGTCACGTGGATTTCACCATCGAAGTTTATCGATCGCTGAAAGTACTCGACGGCGGCGTTGGTGTTTTCTGCGGATCAGGTGGCGTAGAGCCCCAATCAGAAACCAACTGGCGCTACGCGAACGAATCAGGTGTTTCACGAATTATTTTTGTTAACAAACTTGACCGTATGGGCGCCGACTTCTATCGAGTGATAAAGCAAGTTGAAGATGTTCTGGGTGCACACCCGCTTGTGATGACACTGCCAATCGGCATCGAAGATGACTTCAAGGGCGTGGTCGATCTGCTGACTCGCAAAGCTTATATCTGGGATGATTCAGGCGATCCAACCAAATTTGAAGTCACCGATGCTCCCGAAGACATGAAAGAGATCGTTGAAGAATACCGCGAAAAACTCATCGAGACGGCTGTAGAGCAAAACGATGAAGCAATGGAAAAATACTTGGATGGCGAGGAACCTGACCTAGAAACTGTCAAGCAGTGCATCCGCAAAGGCACCATTGATCTAGCCTTCTTCCCAACTTTCTGTGGCAGCGCGTTCAAGAACAAAGGCGTTCAAAACGTACTGAATGCGGTGGTTGATTACCTGCCAAACCCAACGGAAGTCAAGCCTCAGCCAGAAGTAGACATGGAAGGCAACGAAACTGGTAACTTCGCCATTGTTGATCCGGCAAAACCATTGCGTGCTTTAGCGTTCAAAATTATGGACGACCGCTACGGTGCATTAACCTTTACTCGTATCTACACCGGCACATTGAACAAAGGTACTTCGATTCTTAACACGTTTACTGGCAAGACCGAGCGAATTGGCCGAATCGTTGAAATGCACGCAGATTCGCGTGAAGAGATCGACTCAGCTCAGGCTGGTGATATTGTCGCACTTGTTGGAATGAAGAACGTTCAAACCGGACACACTCTTTGTGATCCTAAAAACCCGGCCACACTTGAGCCAATGGTTTTCCCTGCACCGGTTATCTCTATTGCCGTATCTCCTAAAGACAAAGCGGCCTCAGAGAAAATGGGCACAGCGCTCAGCAAAATGGTTCAGGAAGACCCTTCTTTCCACGTTGAAACCGACGAGGAAAGTGGCGAAACAATCCTCAAAGGCATGGGAGAACTGCACCTTGATATCAAGGTAGACATCCTCCGTCGCACACACTCGGTTGATGTTGAAGTAGGTAAACCACAAGTAGCGTATCGCGAAACCATCACCAAGCCGATCGAAGACACCTACGTACACAAGAAGCAGACAGGTGGTTCTGGTCAGTTTGCAAAAATTGACTACAAAATAGAACCTGCAGAAGTAGGCTCTGGTTTCACCTTCGAATCAAAGGTAACCGGCGGAAACGTTCCTCGGGAATTCTGGCCAGCAGTTGAAAAGGGCTTCAAGCAAAGCATCGATAAGGGTGTCTTGGCAGGTTACCCTTGCCTCGACTTCAAAGTCACCCTGCAAGACGGTGCGTTCCACGCGGTTGACTCATCAGCAGTGGCTTATGAAATTGCCTCACGTGCGGCGTATCGCCAGTCTATGCCTAAAGCAGGACCACAGCTGCT
>JALZUX010000400.1 GCA_023301405.1 Granulosicoccaceae bacterium
TCGTCAAGTAGAATCACCCGCCCTTCCTGAGCCAGTGCACGCGCTAGAAATACGCGTTTTTTCTGTCCACCGGATAACTCACCAATCTGCCTTTGCCGGTAGTCCTGCATGCCAACTCTTTCAAGTGCTATGGCAACGTGCTCATGATCCAGCTTTGACGGGCGACGAAACATACCCATGTGTCCGTAGCGCCCCATCATCACAACGTCTTCAACTAATACTGGAAAATTCCAATCGACGTCTTCATTCTGTGGCACATAAGCCACGGTATTTCTTTGTAAAGCACGGCCTGCTGGATTACCCAAAATTTCAACCGAACCGGTCACCAGCGGCACGAAGCCCATGATGGCCTTGAACAAGGTTGATTTTCCTGAACCGTTAATACCGACCAAGGCGCAGATAGTTGAATTAGGGATATCAAAGCTAGCGTTACGCAACGCCGTATGACCGTTGCGGTAAGTCACTGTAATATCGGTGCCAACGATACCCGGGGTCACATCACTCATTAATTAATTAGTCCATCAACAATGGTTTGTGTGGTCAATCGAAGCAAATCCAAATACGTAGGCACCGGCCCGCCAGCCTCACTTAAAGAGTCAACATATAAGACACCACCGTACTTTACCTCAGTTTCCCGGGCGACTTGGCGTGCGGCTTTATTTGACACCGTACTCTCACTGAATACGGCGGCAATGTTGTGCTCACGGACAGCATCAATCATTCTTTTAACTTGCTGCGGTGTGCCTTGTGAGTCGGCGTTAATCGGCCACAGGTATATTTCACGTAAATTAAAATCACGAGCCAGATAGCTAAACGCCCCTTCACTGGTGGCAAGCCAACGCTGTTCATCGGGAACCGCTGATAATTGCGCTCTTAATGGTTCAACCAATGCCGTAATCTGTGCGCTGTAGTTGTCTGCGTTTTGTCGATAGGTTTGCGCGTTCACCGGGTCAATATCAATCAATGCGGTCGCGATGTTTTCTACATAAATTAACGCCGCAGTGGGTGACATCCATGCGTGGGGATTAGGCTTATCGCTGTACGGGCCCCGTACAATGGGGATTTCTTCCACGCCGGCAGAAATGACGACTTCTTTGGCGTTTTTTAAGCGCCGCATGAATTTTTCGAACCAACGCTCCAGACCAAGACCGTTCCAGAAGACAATGTCTGCATCACGCACCCGCAGCAAATCACGTGGTGTGGGTTGGTAGTTATGGATCTCGGCGCCAGGCTTGGTGATCGATACAACGTCTGCCGCATCGCCCGCTACATTACGTGCGATATCAGCGATCACGGTAAAGGTGGTTGCGATGAGTACCTTTTCCTCAGCGTGGGCGCTTGAGGAGGCGAACGAGAAAATTGCCACAACAAATACTATGCAAGCTCTAATGGACACTTTCGTTGGCATAAAAATAGATTTTCCTTAAAGGATTAGCTTATACTTAGTTTATACACATAGACGAATATTACAAGCCTATGGCATACTTGACAGCGTCCGCACCGGAGACCAATCATTTCAAGCAAAGTCCATAAAATCGCTGTTGAGCAAACCCTGCCAGAAGTAACTGAGCAAGCTGAACGCTTCGCCCGTGTTCGGGAAGCCCACAAGTTCGAAGCAATCGAAGACTATGTTGAATTGATCGATGATTTGATATCAGTCAATGGCGAAGCCAGACTGGTTGATGTAGCCAGCCGAATGGGAATTTCGCAGCCCACTGCCAGTAAGACCCTTGCTCGTTTACAACGCGAAGGCTATATAACTTCTGAGCCCTACCGCTCCATTTTCCTGACAGCCAAAGGTAAAGAACTTGCCGACGTCAGCCGCGCCAGGCACGAACTGGTTTATCAGTTTCTACTGGCTATCGGGGTAAGTAAAGAAGTGGCAAAACGCGATTCAGAAGGCATAGAACACCATGTATCAGAAGAAACTCTGGGTGTATTCCAGCGCTTGACTGAATCAAAATTCAGCAAACCCTAATTGTAGCGACCACTCCGGATAAGCAATTCCCACCACCACAAGCCCCACCTGAAGATCCACCGGCAACGCCCCGCCAACACACCATTTTACCAATTAATTGCAGCAACTAGTTTTTATGTTGCTGATAAGCCGCCTCAAGCTCTGCACGAAGAAAGTCACCGTAATGCACTGAGGCAAATTGCGCTGACTCACCAGTCGCTACACATTCATCAAGCGGCGTGACCACGGTATCAACATACGGATCATAGAAAAACGCGCAAGAATAGCGCTGCTGGCCGGAACGGTTAATCACCCGATGCGGCGTTGACTTTAAAAGCCCGTTACTCCAACGATGCAACATATCCCCGACATTCACAATAAATGCGTTTTCAATAACCGGGCAATCAATCCACTGCCCCTGCGGTGACTTAACCTGCAAACCTGCAACCTGATTTTGCGCAAGAATAGTAATAGCACCAAAATCTGTGTGCGGCGCTGAACCAAAAAGGTCATCAGGTGACAGTGAGTTTTGCGTAGAGTAATGCAGAAGTCGCAACCATGTTGTCGGGCAATCAAATGCTGGCAGTACCCGAGACGGCTGCACGCCGATCGCATGGCAGGCGATCTCGATCATCTTCCGCCCTAAAGCAGACAGTGCCGTGTTGTATGCCACTACCGATTCTTTAAAACCAGCAAGCTCCGGCCATTGATTTGAACCAGCCAGGTACGCAGCCGACACCACTGGATGCGAATCCGTTGCGTCCTCACGCATCATCATGAATGATTCTGACTGATTCGGCTTTGTGACCTCTGCCAGTGTAGAGTTTACATCTGTTGATGTATTTACGGGTATGTAGCCGCGATGATTTTCATCAAGCGCCACTTTCATTTTTTTATTTAGCGGCTGATCATGAAAAGCTTTCGAAGCAACAAACAATGAATCAATGATTTCAGAATCAATGCCATGGTTTATGACAGCACCAAAACCCAATTGAGAGTAAGCAGAAAAAAATTGATCAGCGACTTCAGCTAGCCCGTTTTCATTTTGTAACGCCCCCAGATCAATGACAGGCAATGAATCAAATGTGTAGGATTTACTAGTCAATTATTTATCTTCATAGTCAGTAACAATCAGCTTAACTTTTATTCCATAGTTGATGGGCTAGTATTCCTGTTTTGTGTTCAATGATCTCAGCAGCATCTAAACACTGATCTTGACGAAAGCGCTTACCTATAATTTGCACACCCATCGGTAGATTATTCTCAAGGCCTGTCGGTACCGACGATGCAGGCAACCCTAATAGGTTCACCAGATACAGCATGCCCTGATCAAGAATCAGTTGTCGCGATTGATCATCACTTTGTAGGTCAGCCCATTGGGCTAACGGCGGGCGCTGTAAAACAGGTGCCAGCACCAGAGGTAACGTTCCATAAATACCGCCCATTCACGCATGCGGCCTAACGCACTGGCTACGACTTTAGTTATGCGAACATCACCAGAGAGATTTTTTCAGCCAGCGTTACCGCACCAAACTGACATAATGGCTTGTTATCCATAGCTTGCTTTATCTCAATTAGCCACTCACATGGTAACAGCGAAATCGGTAAAGCTGTCAAGCCAGATACACCTCAGTAATTCGCATCATACGGCACTACTGTATTATAGAGCTCATGTTAAACACCCTGTCGATCAAGAATTATCGCTCAGTTTTGAGCCTTGCCATGCCGCTGGCATCACTGAATGTCATCACCGGACCCAACGGCAGTGGCAAATCGAATCTATATCGCGCACTGCGCCTGCTTGCTGAAACAGCCCAGGGTGGCGTGGTTAATTCACTGGCCGCCGAGGGCGGGCTCAACTCAACGTTCTGGGCAGGACCAGAGAAAATATCTAAAAAAATGCGCAGCGGTGACGTACCGATACAAGGCACACCACGTCAGGATGTAATGCGCCTGAAGCTTGGGTTTAACACTGAAGAATACGGTTACGCCATTTCACTCGGGCTGCCTGCACCTTCCACTTCTGCGTTCTCACTGGACCCTGAGATCAAGCGCGAATGTATCTGGGCGGGTCCACACTATCGACCCGCTTGCTTGCTGGTTGATCGCAATGGACCCATGGTTCGCGTTCGCGACGGCCGCCAGTGGCATGTAGTTGACCAACATTTGGGCCTGTACAACAGCATGTTTGATAACGGTGCTGACCCATCCACGGCACCGGAAGTATTTCATCTACGGGAAACCATTCGTGGTTGGCGGTTTTACGACCACTTTCGTACAGACGCTGATGCCCCGGCCCGAAAAGCACAGCTGGGCACACGCACGCCCGTGATGCATCACGACGGCAGAGACGTTGCCGCAGCGATACAAACTATTGTTGAGATAGGTGACGTCCATTCACTGGACGAAGCAATCGCTGACGCTTTCCCGGGTGCCAGCGTAGCCATTGTAAAACACGAAGACGGCCGCTTTTCGATTCGCTTTCTACAACGCGGTTTATTGCGCCCGCTAGACGGCGCCGAGCTCTCTGACGGCACGCTGCGTTACATTCTTTGGGTAGCCGCGTTACTCACCCCCAGACCACCGCCGTTAATGGTGTTAAACGAACCCGAAACCAGTCTACACCCTGACCTTCTTCCGGCCTTGGCACGACTCATTGTCAAAGTATCAGAGAAAACCCAGGTATGGGTAGTTTCACATGCAAACAGGCTCATTGCAGCGCTTGAAGAGGAGACGCACTGCCATACAGTGAAACTTGAGAAAACATTGGGAGGCACTGAAATTTACGGACAAGGTATTCTAGACGAGCCGTCATGGCACTGGCCCGACTGAACTACCTGGCTGGTGCAACCAACAAAAAGTCGGGCGAGCAATTTTAAGTCAGATGTAACGTAGACTGGTTTTTCTAGCACTGCAGCATGTGCTCAAAACCAAAGCAAATAGACGCTGCGTGATAAGTCATTAGTACCAACGCTTCAGCGTTGGTACTAATGACGACCAAACCAACGTCGCCCTTTCGCAACGCTAGCCCACCTCCGGCAACAGCATCTCTTCGCCAACCGCGGCACTGCTTTCGTTTATTTCGCGAGTGTTGATACAACTTGTTTTTGCAGATCTTCTATTGGTCGAATCCATGGCCCGAAAGACCGTGCACTTGCTGGTAAATTTTCAATAGCGAGTTGAGCGTCTTCAACACTGCTGTACAAACCAGTTGAAAAACCATAAACAGTACGGTTGCTAGGCGTCTTTTTAAAAGGAAAAACAACCACCGCTTCAGTCGTCGGGAATGATGCTGCATCACTTCTGATTCTAATTTTATCAGGTGACGACCCATACTGGATAGTGTATTTGTCTTCGTCTTGTTTTAGAACCCATGTCCAAGACACTATGCGGCGAGGCACTTCTATAATGGCAGGCGTTGAATCGTGTGAACTTACGTCAACAGTTGGGCTGTTGAGCGACCCCTGCTGTTTACTGCCTGCTGCCAGAATTTCAGTAGGCAACACATCAACAGACACGTTGGCATTAAATTGCTGCACAACAGGTTCGGTTTTTGACACGACAGGTGACTGTACCACCTGTTCCATCATTGGCTGCGTCACGTGATTACCGTCAGCTAT
>JALZUX010000401.1 GCA_023301405.1 Granulosicoccaceae bacterium
AGTGGCCAAAATCGCCGCTAGGCCGCTGTCCGAGAACTAGAGTCTTGAGCTTGGTTGTGAGGTTTCGAGTCAGGTATTTTGATCGATTGAGGCGAATAGTCATTCTTCTTTAACGAAATTGATCGTAATAGCTGGCAGAAAGACCGCGCCCGCCGTAGATCATAGTTTTTGGACAGCCACCAAGGTGCGAGTACACGGTGGTGTTTTGAGGCTACTGCCTATTTTCTCGTGTGCATGTCCTGACCACAGTAGCCAAGTAACCCGCACCGATATTTGGCAACCGTCCTTGTTCCGTAGTCGGGTTGATCACAACCTAAGCTATGGGTTTAATGAGGCAAGCGTGTATTGCAAGCTAACTTCGCGGCTTGTCTGATGCCATCGATTGCCCTACGTATCGGCACGCGTGTCAATTTGCCAAGTTTAAGCTGTTAGTTGACCGGATGCAGAGGTGCGCGACCGGCTAATACGTTAGCAATATCGGTGGCTGCCATGTGGGCTACGGTATCAAGGCACTCGTAGGTCGAACCTGCCATGTGCGGAGTTAGTAGAAAATTAGGGGCGTTGAATATCGGGCTTTCCGGGTTTGGTGGCTCGCCTTGTAATACGTCTAGCGCCGCTCCCCCTAACTGACCGCTGTGCAGTGCCTCGGCGACCGCTAGCTCATCAACCAGTGCGCCGCGGGCACAATTGATCAGCAAGGCGCCGGTTTTCATTGCCGCGATTGATTGTCGGTTTATCATGTTGATGGTTGTGGCGATCGCCGGCGCGTGTAACGAGACGATATCAGCGGCACTCAAGAGGTGCTCTAGTGTGGACGACTCGGCTCCAAAGGATTTCATGGTAGCGGGTGCAACTTGCGGGTCGGCGGCGATCACTGTCATGCCGAACGCATTGGCGATTTTTGCGACTCGCTGGCCAATCTGACCGAAACCAACTAGTCCCAGCGTCTTTCCGCGCAGCTCACCACCCGTGAAGCGCGCTTCATCCCATCGTTTGTCACGCATGGCCAACTCAGCACTTTTGGGGATTCTTCGTAGCAGTGAAATCATTAACGCAAAAGAGAGTTCGGTTACGGCGTCGGCGTTAGCACCGGGCGTGTTAGTGACGGTGATGCCAAGCTTGCTGCAGGCGTCTACATCTACCGGGTCAACGCCGGTGCCGTGCACGCCAATCACTTTCAGTGAGGGTAGCAACGCCACCAGCGTACTGGTTGCATAGCCCGATCGCAGTAACAGGCCGCTGGCACCTTGCAGTAGAGCGCTGCACTCTTTTTCTTCTGCGTTGGATAGTGTCTTATAGGGTATCTCAATCGCTTTAAAGTCGGCGATACCTTGCAACGCTTTTTCGACAGGCCCCTCGCTGATGGGCAAGTCAGGGTTCACTGCCAGCGCCACCCATGGCTTGTTAGTCAAAAACAGTCTCCATGTAATGGTCTGCATTGACGATGGCCTCGATCACCGTCGGGCCCTCGGTGGTGAATGCTTTCTGCAGCGCGCTAAGCAGTGCCGGGCCATCAGTGACACCCACTGCTGGAACGCCAAAGTAATGTGCCGGTGGCTCTGTATAGGGGCTGGGCTCAACGTTTGATCCGTAAATTTCGTAGTTACGCTTGTGTTGCTTAATTTGAATCAGGCTTAACCATCGATCATCAATGACAACCACCGGGATCTGCAGCTTCAGGCGACGTGCAACGGCAAGCTCGCCGCAGGTCATCTGAAAACAGCCGTCACCAATAAGGCAGACGACTGGGTGATCTGGTCTGGCGATTTTGGCGGCAATCGCGCCGGGAAGACCAAAGCCCATAGATGACCAGCCGTTGGTAATAAGAAATGATTTAGGGCTGTGCGCAAACCACTGGCTGGCAATTTGGTGCGTGTGCGCACCAACATCAAAAGACAAGATGCCATCCAGTGGCAGTTCGTCGCGTACGATGTCGATCACTTCGTGTGGCTTGAAGCCTTCACCTTGCGGACGCAGTGCCAATTGAAACTGCTGGCGGTGCTGCTTTATTTCGCTGTCAGTCCATTTAGTCGTGGCTGCGGTTTGGCCCGTTAGCTGTGTTAATGAATGGTCTAGATCACCGGTAACTTCTGCTACCAGGTTGACTGACTCGGCAATGTCAGGGGTTTCGATATCAATACTAAGTAACGGTGTCGCTTTCACCCACGCTTCGTATTCTACTTCGATGGTGTCGTAGCCTAGCCCGATAATCAGATCGCTTTGCAGTAGAAACTTACGTTGTATTTGTCGCTTGGAGCGCTCGATACACCCCAGTGCAAGTGCGTGGTCGTCGTCAATGAGTCCTTTAGCCATCGTGGTGGTGGCAAACGGAATGTTGTGCTTGGCGAGAAAGTCACTCAGTAAAGCGTGGTTTTTCATTCGCATGGCAGACGCGCCAATTACAGCAATAGGGCGGTCGGCTGCAGCGATGAGTGACGCGGCGGCTTTTAGCTGTGCATCGGTGGCGTTATCAAGTGCGGGTGGAGGAATTAGGTCTGGCACGCTACCTTTGGCTTCTGCCAGTGAGACGTCTTCCGGCAGATCAATATGAACGGGACCCATCGGCTCGGTGGTGGCAATAGTGATTGCCTGCTGAATGACTTCAGCAACGTTATCAAAAGTTGCTGCAAGGGTGGCTTTGGTGATTGGTCTGAACAGCGCGTGATGATCAATCATCATTTGAATGCGGCGACCAAGCTGATGCGAATTCAGGTTGCAGGTGATAGCGATCATTGGTGAGCGATCAAGAAACGCACTGCCTACACCGGTAGATAAATTAGTTGCACCGGGACCTAGCGTGCCAATACACAGTCCGGGAGCACCTGTCAGTCTGCCAGTCACATCTGCTGAAAAAGCGGCTGACCCCTCATGAGCAGTTAGGACGAATTCCAGGCCACCTTTGCGCATGGCTTCGATGAAAGGCAGAACGTTGCCACTGGGAATGCCGAAGCCGTGTGTCACGCCAGCATTAGCCAGCGCCCGCACCATGAGGTCTGAGTTGTTCATTGTGTTTAAGAGTCTCACCAATTTAAGGCTGTACTATAACCGCTTGCAGGGTCGGGAGTCATTCAATCAACGTGATAGTATAACAGGGTACGTCAACAGCGGCTTGCCACAGAAAAGGCTATAAATTCATGGACAATTTAACTTCCCGTCGAATCGATTCACTGCAACAACTTGAGGCAATTTATGGTGCTGCCGCGCCGGCTTCTATAGCGAAAGAGATTGATTATATCTCGCCGCATTATCAACAGATGATTGAAAAATCACCGTTTGCTGTGTTGGCCACAATAGGGAGCGGTGGGCTGGATTGTTCACCGCGCGGTGATCCACCGGGGTTTGTTCGTGTTGAAAATAATAAAACCTTATTAATGCCCGACCGACGCGGCAACAATCGGCTTGACTCATTGCGTAACTTAATTGAAGACCCTCGTGCGTCGTTACTGTTTTTAATTCCAGGTGTGGGTGAAACATTACGTGTTAACGGTACAGCCTCGATAATTCAAGACGATGCACTGCGGCAGTCTTTTGTAGTGAACGGGAAGGTGCCGACAACAGTGATTGAATTCAACGTGGAGCGGGTCTATTTCCAGTGTCAGAAAGCCCTTGTCCGCTCCAGACTTTGGGACAAAGACGCGCAAATAAACCGAACCGATCTTGCCAGTACCGGCTCAATGGTGAAAGCCATCAAAGCCGACTTCGATGCAGAGAAGTACGATCAGCAGTATCCTGAACGTTTAAAGAAAACCCTTTACTAACGAATGAAAAGTGACTCCGCTGGAAGGGCCTATTTACACAGCAGCCCCGCCGGGACACCACCTAACATCGCAGCCCCCGGCAAGCACACGTTCAACAGCTACCGGTCACCTATAGCGGCCGCCAAAACGTGCCCGGCCGCCTGCCGTGCTTTAGCACCACCTTTGACATCCATGCCGAAAAAGCCGTGGATCGTATCGGACACATGTAGAGTGCTCACTTCTACTCCAGCGTCTTGCAGTGCCTTTGCATAGGTTATACCCTCGTCACGCAGTGGGTCGAAGCCCGCGGTCAACACCCAGGCGGGTGGTAATCCTTTGAGGTCAGCGTTAATCGGTGCAACCCGAATATCATTTCGATCGGCGTCGGTCGGCATGTACTGATCCCAGAACCATTGCATCATCACAGTGGTTAAAAAGTAACCCTCGCCATTTTGTTGATAGCTTGGGGTGTCAAAGACGGCCTCGACCACAGGATAAATAAGCAATTGATGAGCTAACTCTATGCCGCGATCACGAGCGGCAATGGCAACGCACGCGGCCAGATTTCCACCGGCGCTATCACCACCCACTGCAACGCGTGAAGGGTCAATGTTAAGGGCTTCTGCGTTGTTGATCACCCATTCTGTAGCGGCCAGGCAATCATCAAAGGACGCTGGAAAAACCGCTTCGGGTGCTAGGCGGTAATCGACAGATATCACGGTACATGTTGAATGGTGTGCTAATTCGCGGCTTGGTAAGTCAGCGCTGTCTAGATCGCCGATTACCCAGCCGCCGCCGTGGAACCAAACCAGTGCTGGTGCGTTGGTCTTGTCAGTTGGTTGATACATTCTGGCCGCTATGTCTGCATTAGCCGAGGGAATTAGCAGATCAGTTACCTGATGTATTGGCGTTGGTGATTGCGGAGCAGTGCGTAGTGACAGAAAGACTTCGCGCGCTTGCGGTGCAGTGAGGGTTTGCAGTGGTGGGATGCCCGCCTGCTCAATGGCGTTCAGGATATCTACAATTTCCGGATCTAATTGATTCACAGGAAGCCTCATTTTTTAGTTTGCAATCTATTGTAACTAAATTTAAGCCATCGCGTTGTAGGGTAAATTGAGGGTGTGATCTGAAGGCATCTTATTAAATTGCCTGAATGGTCGAGCGCCAACCACAAGCGGGGGCAAGGCTCAACGGGACTAAGCTGGGAGAGTGAGTTGGGGAAAGACCACCCGATGGGTGGTCTTTAATGCTGATGCAATCAGTCAGATCTACAACAGATTTTGCTAGTGTTTAGAGATTCCTGCATGTGCGTCGTCACCCCAGATAGAGTTAACTTTTCTGTCTCTGCCACATGAGTTTCGGTACAACTTGTAGCGAATCGGGTTCTTGTTGTAGTAGTCCTGGTGATAGTCTTCAGCGGGCCAAAAGTCCGCTAGCGCCTCGATGGTTGTGGCGATGGGCTTTTTCAATTGATTGGATGCTTGCAATTCGGCTTTACTAGCCTGAGCAATCTTGTTTTGTGTATCGTCGAGAGCGTAAATAGCTGTGGTGTAGCTGTGCCCGCGATCGCAAAACTGGCCGCCGCCGTCGGTCGGGTCAACACTGCGCCAGAACAC
>JALZUX010000402.1 GCA_023301405.1 Granulosicoccaceae bacterium
GTTCATGACTCGCAGTGACGGGGTCGTAGCGTTCAGCGCCACATTGATAAATGGACAACCATTACCAGCCTGGATATCTCAAGTGGCTGACGGTGAATACTTGGTCGACAGATCAGTAGACGTAGAAACGGTAGCACTCAAGCTTACAGCGCATCGCGAAAGCGGGACTGTGTTAGTCCGGTTTATTGAAATTGATACCTTAACCGGGCAAATCAGAGAACAACAACAAGCAAGTTCATTTGGTTCAAGCTTTTATGAGGTGTTGGATCAAGCAGCCGGTAATGATGAGACTGATGCAACACGGTCAGTCAGTAACACCGAAATCTAGTTGTCGGTTGTTACAAGTAAATTCTGACGCCTGCACTTAATAAATTTAGATACCGAATATTAAAGGTTTACCAATGAAAAATATAGCTGGCCTGTTGCTAACAGCAGTAGTGGTAAGTGGCTGTACCGTTGCTCCAAAACCATTAACAATGCAAGAGCATCAAAACAAAAGTCAAGCAAGGCTTTCGCAATACGCTGCGAATCAAGAAGAAATTACCAAGCCGGTGTCTCTCTATGAAGCGATGGCCCGGGCGATCAAATATAACCTTGATTATAAAGTTGAGATCTACGAAAAGGCACTACGTGGCAGCGAGGCTGACCTGGCCAACATGGATATGTTGCCTTCGTTGGTGGCTAGCGTTAGTTTAGCTGACAGAGACAACTTCAGCGGATCAAGATCCAGTGCTTTGCTGGACAGCAATACCGTAGGTGACGTTTCTTTGGTTCCTTCAACCTCCTCTGAACGTGATGTTGTCTCTACTGAGTTAGAGCTTAGCTGGGATGTACTGGATTTCGGACTTTCTTATGTCAGAGCCAAGCAGCAGGCCGATGCTGTGCTTCTGGCCAATGAAAGGCAACGTAAGGTTGCCAACCGCATCATAGAAGATGTACGAACCGCTTACTGGCGTGCCGTCAGCGCCGAGAGACTGGTTGAGAAGCTGTCAAACCTGGAAAGCGACATAAGCTCAGCATTAACTGCTGCAGATGAATCATATCGCCAACGAAAAACAGCACCACTCGCGGCATTAACGTATCAGCGGGAACTATTAGAGATACAAAACAAAATACAAACAATGCATAGTGAGTTGTTTGTGGCCAAGCGTCAGTTAGCGGCACTAATGAACGTCAGCCCATCAACACAATTTACTCTTCAACTGCCACCGCGAGACCTCGATGTTCCGGTAATTAATTTTGACCCCAATAAAATGGTTTCAGCAGCGCTGATCAATCGACCGGAACTACGCGAACTCAGCTACGAGCAACGCATCAACGGGCAAGAGGCCAATGCGGCCTTGTTACAGTTACTGCCTAATCTAAGATTGTTTGGTGGCTTTAACTACAACAGCAACGACTTTCTATTCAACAATAACTGGGGCAACTGGGGTGCGACAGCAAGCTGGAATATATTTCAAGCATTCCGTTATCCTGCGCGCAAACGCACAAACGAAATAGAGCAAGAGCTACTGAATCAGCGGTCACTGGCTTTAACCATGGCTGTAGTAACGCAGGTTCATGTCAGTGCAAGCAGATACGAAATAGCAAAACGCAATCTCGACACCATGAGAAAATACTATTCGGTGACAAACAACATTCTTGAACAAGTCGAATCTGGTTACGAATCCCGTAAAGTAAGCTATCAGAATTTTGTCAGAGAAAAAATGAACAGCATCGTAGCAGAAGCAAGGTACGACGTTGCACAGGCTACGCTGCAGAATGCTTACGCGAATATCTATGCCTCTGTTGGGCGCGATACGTTCGGGGATATCAATACAGCTGATTCAACAGTCCCACAGTTGGCAAAACATCTGCAATCACACTGGGGCAAGCTTGAAAGAGAGCTTAAAAACTAAAGCATTAGAGAAATATTTAACAAAAAGCGACAGAGTTTCGGCAATGAAGATCAAACCCACTGCAATATATTCAGCATCCGTGCTAATAGCCGCTTTATTATTGGCGGCAATCCCGGCAGGTGCCGCCGAGCCGGAACCTGTACGGGGGGTGGTGAAATCACAGCAAGAGGCCGTACTGAGTGTTGCTTTGAACGCTCGGGTTACTGAGACCCCTGTCAGGGCAGGGCAGGCATTTAAAAAAGACGACGTGCTGTTAACGTTTGATTGCGAAATTCAAAATGCCCAGGCAAAAGCGGCCAGCGCGGCGTATTCAGCGCGCAGGTCAGCGCACAAGAGCAACGTAGAGTTACAGCAATATGGTGCGATTGGCGACCTTGAGGTCGGGTTGTCAAAAGCTGAAATGCAAGAAGCTATGGCAAATTCAGAGGCGGTTTCAGCCCGTACCAAAGATTGCGTGATCAATGCGCCCTTTGATGGCCGAGTCTCTGAGCTTGCCATTAATGCCTATGAAACTCCTACACCAAATCAACCACTGATAAAAATAATCAGCAGTGAAGCGTTTGAAGTGCATCTTATTGTGCCGTCAAACTGGCTGGCCTGGCTTGATATTGGAAGCACCCTTGTGTTTGCCGTCGATGAGTCTGGCAAACGCCATCAGGCAGCAGTGCGGCAGATTGGTGCCGAGGTCGACGCCGTGAGTCGTACTATTGCCTTAGTGGCTCAATTTAAAGAGCTGCCAGCTAACATATTGCCGGGCATGAGCGGCACAGCTTATTTCACTGATCCGCAAAGTTAGGCCAATCAGCATTTTATACTCTAACAACTTATTTATTGATTGCTTGTCGCATCACGGGATACCATTATGATTGATGCGGTAGCAACACGTGCTGCTCAGCAACAGCGCCCCGCACAAGCGGGTTCAGCTGGCGGTCAAAACGATTTTGCCACAGAACTTTTGATTTTTGAAAGTGAAGTCAGGCAAATTAAGGACGAGCGCGAACTATTCGTGCATCTGTGTAATTCCAGCCGACGCATCGTACCTTTCCGTCAAGCATTTTATGGCAAGGTGAATTCGAAGGCGAAGACATTCACCTTACAGGCGTCATCAAGCGTTAGCGTTGTTGATCGAAACGCACCCTTCAACCGTTGGATTGAAAAGATTGCCGGTGGTGTACTGAATGAAGCTGAATCATTCAAACCACAGAGTTTTGCACTACCCGCGTTTTGCGACCCATCCGACGAGGAAAAGGATACCTATCCTTTGCCACATTTCTTGTGGACGCCGCAGGTTGTGGATAATGTAATAGTGGGTGGTTTCTTTTTAGCACGCGAGACGGCCTGGCTTGATAACGAATGTAATCTAGCCAAACGTCTAGGAGACCTATATCTTCACGCTCAAGCCGCGACACAGGGGCAAAAAGCACTCACTCGAAGCAAAATCAATTTTAGGCCGGTTATACTGGCCGCGTGCGCACTGACTGCTATGTTGGGTTTTTTACCAGTGTCGGTCACAGCGTTAGCGCCGGCAGAAGTTCTGCCCAAAGAACCTTTTGTACTAGCCGCACCCTTTGATGGCGTTGTGTCGAAGATTACGGCAACACAGGGGGCAGAGGTGGCAGCGGGTGAGCCAATCATTATCTTTGATGATGTGCATCTTCTCAATGAAAAAAAATTAGCTGATCAGCGAGCGGCAATTGCCAATGCCCGTTATCAACGCGCTTCGCAAGGTGCGATAGCTGATTACACGGTAAAGCGTGAAATAGAAGTCTCGAAGGCAGAGTACCAACTAGCGGTCGCTGAAAGCAGCTACGCCACAGAACTGCTTGAAAAAGCCCGCATGACAACCCCGATACCGGGAATCGCCATTTTCTCTGATAAAAGCGACTGGGAAGGTAAGCCCGTTTCTGCAGGGCAAGCAATTGTTTCGATCGCAGATCCTAACCGCGTTGAGTTCTCGATAGACCTACCGGTGAAAGACAGCCTTGTATTGAGTCAGGGGGCACGTATCAAAATATTTTTAGATTCTGACCCGCTACATCCTCTTGAGGCAGTGCTGACTGATGCAAGTTATCAGGCCACGCCGGATAAACGAGACATACTTTCTTACAGCTTACGCGCTGAGCTCACAGACACACAACAAGCGTTACCCAGAATAGGCGTGCAGGGCACGGCACAGGTATATAGTGAAAAAGCGTCACTCGCCTATGTGATATTCAGAAGACCGCTTGCGGCAATAAGACAATATACCGGTTGGTAGTCTGGCGGCGTAAAAAATAGTGTCACAATTAGAAAACGAAAGTGTGTTACCCGAGCTACGTGCAGAGCTACAGTTCATGCCCGGTATACGCGAGCTGGATGGCACAAAAAGTTGGCTGGTATTTGATCCGCTTCGCCATCAGTATTTTCAAATTAATGACAAAAGTCTGCTAATACTGCAAGCATGGAGTGCACACTCAGCTGGAAATATAATTGATCAGGTCACCGACTACGAAGTCACCCTCGAAGACATCGAGGAACTGCTACGGTTTTTGTGGCAAAACTCATTAACGCTATTGCCGCCTAACGGCAAAATTGATTTTTACCTGGCACAATCTGCTGCTAAAAAAAGCCAGCCAATAAAGCGCTTGTTACACGGCTATCTTTTTGTACGAATTCCACTGTTACGGCCTGACCGGTTTCTTAAAAAAACAGAATTTCTAACCAGGCTCTTTTTTACTCGTGGCTGGTGGCTTTTTATTGCCACGGTAGCGTTACTCGGTTTGTTCCTGACGTCTCGTCAGTGGGATCAATTTACTCATACATTCAGCCATTTTTTCACATTGAAAGGGCTGTTTCTTTATGGAATGGCACTGGTATTTGTAAAATGCCTACATGAATTAGGGCACGGCTATGCGGCGGCTCGCTATGGCTGCAGAATCAATACAATGGGTGTTGCGCTTATTGTGATGTTTCCGGTGTTGTTTACCGACACCACCGACAGCTGGAAGCTAACCTCACGAAGAAAACGACTAATCATCAGTGCGGCAGGCGTCGCCGTAGAGCTATCGCTAGCGGCAATAGCTACGCTGATGTGGGCCTTTCTTGAGGATGGTCCATTGCGAAGTGCAGCATTTTTCATCGCCACCACAAGCTGGATCATGAGCGTACTGATCAATATGAATCCATTCATGCGATTCGATGCGTACCATTTTTTGTCTGATGCCTTGGGTGTTCAGAACCTACAAGCACGATCATTCGCACTTGGCCGTTGGTCACTCAGGGAAACCCTTTTTGGCTTCAATGAACCAGCCCCCGAGGCCATGACGCTTCGTATGCGTAGGGGGCTTACCGTCTTTGCGTGGCTAACCTGGGTCTACCGGTTCTTTCTATTTCTAGGTATAGCAGTACTTATCCATAGCATGTTGTTTAAGCCTTTTGGCTCTGTGCTTGGTGCAATTGAACTTTGTTTTTTTATAGCGGTCCCGATTATGAATGAATTAAAGCAATGGTGGGCCAGGCGTGCTCAGCTTTTTACGTCTTTTTCCGGCCGGGTAACGGCGTCTGTATTTGCAGGTATTATTCTGGCTGGACTAATTCCATGGCAAAGCACCATCAGGATACCAGCGGTCGTTGAAGCCATAGACCAATCAGTGTTGTATGCCCCCCGCATCAGCCAGATCAAGCAATTGCACGTTGCGCAAGGTGACCACGTACGAAAAGGCGACCGGCTAATTACCTTGGGCTCTGATGAGCTGGATAGCGAAATACTATCCACTC
>JALZUX010000403.1 GCA_023301405.1 Granulosicoccaceae bacterium
GATATCTATGATCAGGAATGGCCAATCTGGACTTATCAAGAGTTATCTCCACCGGCCAAGTTTATTCACGATGAAGATCAAAGACGCGGCAGTGCAATTAGTTCATTGGTGTGTGGTGGCTGCATTGTTTCAGGTGCTAGAATCAATAAAAGCTTATTGTTTCCTCACGTCAAGTGTCATTCGTACAGTAGCCTCAAACAGGTAGTTGCTTTACCCAACGTGACTATAGCGCGGCGCACAAAGTTAAAAAACGTCGTTATAGATCGTGGTGTGAATATACCGGAAAGCCTGGAAGTCGGTTACGATGAAGCGCTCGATAAAAAACGCTGGCAACGTACTGAGAATGGCGTGTGTCTAATTACCCAGAGTATGGTTGACGCGTTAGATCTCTAAGGTGTTTTTTGCCAGGGAATCGTGCCTATATTGATGCTGCAGTTGCGGTCCGTCTTTCACCCTAAAAAGTTATATTCTAACGCATGTAGATACAGACGCATTGATCTAGTGGATGCGTCTGGTGCAAGGGCATGATGTTGTCTGGAGGGGCGCGTGTACCCTTTTTAAAGCTTAGTCTGCTGCGTGCCATTTTCCATCGCGAAAGGCCAGCATTGCTTTGCGTGCGGCGCTTTCGTCCTCGTCTGATCCACTGCGAAAGCCTGATCGCAAAAATTGATGAAAGCCGTCAAGGTTAGCTGATGAAGTTTGCGTGGACCGGTAGAAACCCATCGACCAGGTTTTAAAGTTGCGATCAGGTATATCGCCTCGGTAGAGAACCTTGGTTTCAAAGTGTCGACTATCTTCATTAATTTTATTATAGAGCGCTTCGACTGCTGATTGTTCACCTTCCAGTGCCTGGATAAAAGATCCTTCATGAAATAGCAGCATGCCGGTGATGTTCAATCTGCTATTGTTGGCTCTGGCGATGGCTAATAATTCTTCGAGCTCTGATTCTGTAAATTCTTGATTTGCTGCGCTAATATAGAGAAGTTGAAAGGCAGGATCCAGTTCGTCTTCGCCCTCATTGTCCATATTCAATGCCGCTTCCATTCGTGATTTCTCTGTGTGCTCAAATAGACAGTTGGTTATCGGAACTCAATGTTTTTTCTTGAACTGCGTAGCATTTTTTAGGGGCAGGTATTTTCGTAACAACTCGCCTAAAAATTCTCTCTACGCATGACAATGCTACGCTAAATTTCTAATGTTGACTCCCATTGCTAATAGTTACCCATTTATATGGAAACCATGAAATGAAACGCCCGACTTTGCTGGACAAAACAGAAATCCCCGGCAGTGATCGTGTTCTGAAGCTTTACCAGAGCAAAGACGATTTCAGTATCGTTTTATCGGGCGGCGGTGAACTAATGTCTACCCGTAAACACGCGTCCGAGGACGCGCTAGGAACTTTGCCTTGCCAGATGCTTGTCAGCGCGGATGCTGCAGCCGTTCTGATTGGCGGGCTGGGCATGGGCTTTACACTGGCGGCAGTGCTAAATGCCACCGGCCCTGATTCACGTGTTACTGTGGCCGAGTTGGTGCCGGATGTAATAGAGTGGAACAAGGGCCCGTTGGGTAATTACTCGAAGCATCCGCTAAAAGACGAGCGCACCGAAGTTTATCAGGGAGACGTAAGTGATCTGCTGCGCGATCCCGGGCAACTCTATGATGTGATAGCCCTTGATGTTGATAATGGTCCTGAGGCGCTTAGTTCCAATGGCAATGATTGGATTTATTCATCTGAAGGTGTTTATTGTGCGCGTGAAAGTCTCAAGCCGGGTGGGGTGCTAGCGTATTGGTCAGCAACACCTGATCGAGTTTTTGCAAAGCGTTTAAAGAATTGCGGCATGAAGGTTACCGAAAAATCGGTTTATGCGCATGGCAGTAAGGGAAATAAGCATACAATTTGGCTAGCAAGAGTGTGAGTGTTGTCCCCGCGAGGGGGCGCGCCTTCCGCGTGACCTTGCCGGGGGTTTTCAAACAGGAAAAAGTAACCAAAAACTGTTTTTGCGACCAATCAGCCCTGCGACGGGCCTTGGGACATTTGAGATTTATCGCTCCAGAGGATCGCGCAAACAGGCATCCATGCCCCTTATTTATGAACTTCGGGCGCGGCAAGAGAATCCCCACCATCTTTAAGCAACACGTATGCAAAGGCCAAAGGCCGAGCCTGTCGATGCACCCCGCGTATAATCGGTGTTGAGAGTTATCGCGTAAGGAGGTCATAGTGTCATGGATAGCACCACGAGCACTGTCGAAGCTCCACGCAGCAAAAACAGTATAGCGGCAAGAAAACCCCCACCATCTTTAAGCAACACGTATGCAAAGGTCAAAGGCCGAGCCTATGGCTCTACCCACGTTTAATCGGTGTTGAGAGTTATCGTGTAAGGAGGTCGTAGTGTCATGGATAGCACCACGAGAACTGTCGAAGCTCACCGTAGCAAGAACCGTAGAGCGGCAAGAAACCCCCACCATCTTTAAGCAACACGTATGCAATGGCCAAAGGCCGAGCCTGTCGCTCTACCCCGCGTTTAATCGGGGTTGAGATTGTTCGTGGAAGGAGGTCATATTGCCATGGATAGCACTATGA
>JALZUX010000404.1 GCA_023301405.1 Granulosicoccaceae bacterium
AAAAGTGTTGCTAGCGTACATCAACAAAAAAATTCTTTGTCCGGCTTGTTTGATATTCGAAAGCTAGGTGATGAAGGACGATTATCGCAACTACAAGAGTCACTTGATAAAGGCGGCGTTCTAGGTTGGTTTAATAGTGATTGGCGTGCGGCCAGAGCCACCTTGAAGTCTATTGCGGCGGCAGAATCTGTCAGTGTCGGGCGACTGCGTGAAGGGTTACCGCTCGCGATTCGCTTTGCCACTGAATGTACTGCACTCAATAATCATGACGAATACGCCCGCCTGCTGGGCGAACAATACGATGGGGTAAATACTGATGCTAGTGGGTTAGCACTGTTAAGAGCATGGTATAAAAATGTTTCTGCTGAGTTGCCAGGTGATCTGGCACGTGGGCTCACTGAGTTACCGGCTGATGCCGAGCAGAAATTACGACACCTTATTGACCGGAATGCGCTCGGTCTAATGCAAGAGATCATACAAACGGTTCGGAAAATCAGGCCCGCTTTACAGCTAGGTGATTTACTGCATAACGATGATATTCCGCTACTGGGTGACAATGGAGCGTTGCAGCCGCTGTCGCTATTATTTGATCAAAATATTAATGATGCCCGCGGTGTGTTTGGCAGTGATAACGTTAGCGTGGCAGAAATGAATCAGCAGTTAACCACGGTAGAGTCTTTAGCGCATGTTAAGTCTCAATGGTTTGATTCGGTCAATGCTGACAGCGCACTAGAGAAAGTATTTCAGATTGATGCGCAAGCGTTAGTCAGAAACGGCGCAGAGCATGGTGCTATACATTCAACGATATCTTTTGTGGCAGACCTAAACGCTTCTAACGTATGTGAAGCCGTGAAAACCACTGTCATGCAATCACCGCAGCAATATACCATTGATGAGCTTCACGCTGTTTCTACTGAAGTGGAGGCTGGGCTTGGTAATTTTGAAGAAGCGCTAAACGTGTTTGTTGCTGCAGGTGATGTTTCACTTAATGATTGGCAGCTACATTGTGGCACTGATCTGGGCTTGTTGTCGGCACGCAATAGCAACGCGCTTGATAATAAATCATCACTGATGCAGTGGATGAGCTACAAGCAGAGCGCAGCACAGTTAGGTCAGCTTGGGCTTGCCGGTATGGCGACTAGCTGTGAACGTGGTGACCTGCCGGTACATCAGATTAATGATGCCTACCTTGCACTGGCTTATGATCAACTGGCGCTTGAAGTCTTGCGGGAATGCCCGCCGCTTGCAGAATTTTCTGGTGATATACAACAATCACTTAGAGAACAGTTTGCCGTCACTGATCAAAAAATACACCAGCTACAGCGTGAACGAATTGCCTGGAAGGCTGATCAGAATGACATACCGCAAGGCGTTAGTGGCGCCTACGTCAGTGAACTTACTGAGCTTAAGCTGTTGCGCCATGAGTGCAACAAGAAAACCCGTCATATTCCGATCAGGCAGCTGCTGTCGCGTGCATCCAGTGCTCTTGTGCAGCTAAAACCTTGCTTTATGATGGGGCCATTATCAGCGGCGCAATATTTAAAACCAGGGCAAATAGAATTTGATCTGGTTATCATGGATGAGGCCTCCCAGATCAAACCCGAAGACTCGCTGGGGGTTATTGCCCGGGGCCGTCAATTGGTGGTGGTGGGTGATCCTAAGCAATTGCCGCCGACAAATTTCTTTGATCGTGTAGTACACGATGAAGACGAAGAAGCCACCGTCCTTGGCGAGCAAGAGAGCATCCTGGATGCCACTATCCCGATGTTTAACAGTCGCCGGCTACGTTGGCACTACCGATCACAGCACGAATCATTAATCGCGTTTTCAAATCAGAATTTTTACGATAATGATCTGGTGTTATTTCCGTCGCCGGCCCGGCAATCTGAAGAATATGGTGTTAAGCATGTGCTTGTGAATGGCGTGTTTGTTAATCGCACTAACGTTGAAGAGGCCAATGCTATTGCCGAAGCGGTAGCCTTGCACTTTCAACAGTATCCACAAGATTCAGTTGGCGTGGTGGCGATGAACAGCAATCAGCGTGAACTCATCGATGCCACACTTGAATCAAAAGCGAAAGACGATCTGGTTCTGCGTGAGGCGCTTGAACGTAACCAGGAATCCGAAGAGCCATTGTTTATCAAAAACCTTGAGAACGTGCAGGGCGATGAACGTGACGTGATATTTATTTCAATGACGTATGGCCCGCCGCAACAAGGCGCGCGCGTATATCAGCGCTTTGGTCCGATCAATTCAGATACCGGTTGGCGACGGCTTAACGTGTTGCTGACCCGCTCGCGCAAACGCATGAAGATATTCACGTCAATGGCATCAAGCGATATTGTCGCGGGTGAAAGCAGTCGTCGCGGTGTGGTGGCGCTTCGTGACTTACTGGCTTACCTTGAAACCGGCATTGTTCATAATACCCGCCAAACCGGTCGCCAACCAGACAGCGATTTTGAAATCGCCGTGATCGAACGCTTAGAGCAGCGCGGGTATAGTTGTGTGCCGCAAATTGGTGTGGCTGGTTTTTTCATTGACATAGCGGTGATAGACCCGGCCAATGAAGGGCACTATTTAATGGGTATCGAATGTGATGGCGCAACTTATCACTCTGCCCGAACCGTTCGTGATCGCGACCGGCTTCGCGAAGCTGTACTTGAGCGACTAGGCTGGCGCATTAAAAGGGTCTGGTCAACTGACTGGTTTAAAAACCCGGATGCTGAAATACAACGTGTTGTTCATGAATTAGAGTTGTTGGTATCCCAGGCAAGCACAGTTACTAACGTGCCTGTGCTGGATAATACCGTGCCTCACGAGGTTGATTCTGACGTCATGATCAAATCCGAGGGCGATACCGATGAGTGGCCCGTTGCAATAGAACCTATGGCAGAGGCGCCGTTGAAAACGGAAGCATTGTCCCCTGCGGTCGTGCGTGATTTGCCAAAAGCACTGGCAGAGCTTGCCCTGGAGATTGAAACCGACTTTCCCGATCACGGTGCCAGGCAAAGACTATTACGTGGGTCGATGCAAGAGGCGCTGCTTGAATTCAAGCCGACGACCATTGAAGCATTCGAAGCGCAAATCCCCGGGTTTCTACGCCGGTCTATCGCGGCTGCGGAGTTTGATCGCTATCTACCTCGGGTGTTGGCAACTATTGAAGCTGCCAGAGAAGGCTGACCCTGCTCGCGTAGTTCACGGGCCGATTGGTGAATAAAAATGTAATGATCGATGAAAATTCCTGTGAATAATGCGAGCCAAGATCACCAATGCTGGTGCTTATTGTACGATAAGCTACTGCGGTCGCATCTGGCTCGTTACCTATTACTGACTATATGTTGTGACGTAGTGTGATCTAGATGTCCACATGTAGTGGGAAACTACTTTACATCGTCAAGACAACCACGCCACGCGCGCTTTTAGTTGGGCTCGAAACTTTAGTTCACTATAAAAGCCTGTACAATTAAAGTGCCGGCGAAAGTCCATTTCGCCAGTCTATTGACTATACTTACTAAAAAGCTGTGCCTGATATTGTTCCGCCCACGGGCAGACAGGCACCAATAATAATAATTAAGTAGACGCTCAACGCGCGATAAACGTAGCTTGAGCGGCGTGAATCGAGGTATCCAACATTGAATTCCCGGTTTAACCGTTGATGACTGAAGGCATTCTTCATAGGTATCGTCAGGTTGCAAGGCTGCTTGTGTTGTGCTGTCTGGTGGTTGTATTTATTTCATCGTCCGCAGCGCAAACTGATACTGATTCTGCATCACAGAGTGTAAAGCTTAGTGTTGTGATGCGTGGGCTTGAATTGACTCACCGCAAGAATGTTGAAGGGATGCTTGCGCTATGGGAGTTTAATGATAAAAAAATTCCGTCTGTTGCCAGACTCCGCTTTATGCACAGTAAAGCCACTGAGCAGATTCAGGCGGCACTTCGTCCCTTTGGTTATTACCGGGCGAAGGTTGAAGCTGATTTATCTGACCTGGGTAACCAGTGGCAGGCGTTTTATCGCATAACGTTAGGCGACCGGGTAATGGTGGACAGTGATCCGGTGATTGCATTAAATAATGTGGTTGTTGATTGTAAAGATTTTCGATACATACCCTACGATCACAGAAGCATCATGCCTGATATTAAAATTGAGGATGAGCAGTTTAATAAGCATAAAGATCTGGTGCTGGAATTTTGTCAGGCAAAGGAAAAGGCAGACCTTCGAAAAGGCGAGCCACTTGATCAGCAGGCTTACGATGCGTTGAAGCAAACGTTGCAAACAACTGCCAGTCGACTGGGGTACTTTGATGCGCAGTTTACTAAGCATGAAATAAGAATTGATATAAAAGCCTACACCGCGGCAGTGAATCTGGTAATGGATCCGGGTGAGCGTTACCGGATTGGTGAGGCAAAGTTGGCTCAGGACAAAAGGTGGATATCAACCGATTTGCTAGATCGGTATGTTGAGCTGCAGGATCAAGACTACTTTGATGCAGGTGCTTTGCAGACTTTACAAAGTGATTTATCCAATACTGAATATTACAAGCAGGTTGATGTTAAAGCGGAGGTGCAAGACGCAGAGGATCTAGAGATTCCAGTGCAAGTGGATCTGGCTCATATTAAGCCCCGTGTGTATGTATTCGGGATTGGCTACGGTACTGACACCGGTGTGCGTACAAGGTTGGGGATTACCGGACGTCGGGTGAATACCCGAGGTCATAAATACACGTTGGAAGGCCGATTGTCAGAGATAGATTACGGCATAGCGGCAAGTTATACCGTCCCCACGGGCGACCCGAGAACCGATAGCTATGGCGTACATGTTCGACTGGATAATGAAGAAACTGATCGGGGTGAGTCTTTCGCCGTTAGTCTGGGAGGTAATTACCGGTATCGTGACGGCTTTTGGTTCAAAAGCTATCGAGTCGATTTTACAGTAGATGAATTTCTTGTCACTGGAGAGCTCTCTGATACGACAACAACATTGTTGGTGCCCAGTGCGGAATGGACTCGCACTTTCCCAGCTACGCTTGAAAAAAGAATTAATGCCGTCAACGGTAATTGGTTGCAACTGACTTTGCGCGGGGCCAGTGAAGCGATTCTGTCAGATACATCGTTCATTCAACCGCGAATTTCGACTAAGTGGATAAACTCTTTTGAAAACCATCACCGTTTGATCGCCAGGGGTACGGCCGCAACAACCTGGGTTGATGATTTTGAAAAATTGCCGCTCTCACTGCGCTATTACACTGGGGGTGATTCAACGGTGAGAGGTTATAGTTTCCAGAATATTTCACCGCGTAATGAAGATAACGAGGTTCAAGGTGGAAGGCACTTGCTTGAAGCCAGTCTTGAATACGAAGTACCACTGACAGGAAATATTAGCTGGGCTGCTTTCAGTGATTATGGCGATGCTTTTAATAGCAGCCCCGATTTTCGCCTTGGTATAGGGGTTGGTCTAAGGTGGCGATCACCGATCGGCCCGGTGCGCGTTGATGTTGCGCGTAGTCTGGATAGCCCCGGCGAAGGCAACGTACATTTGCACATATCACTCGGACCAGACTTATGATCGTGTTGAAGCGTCTGGGGTTGTTGATACTGTTGTTACTCTTTTTGTTGCTGGCGGTGCTTGCCTACGCCACCATGACACACGGTGGTATGAAGCGGTTGTTTTCTCTGGGGCAAAGTTATGCGCAGGGTGAGCTTAGCTGGGGTGAATCAACCGGCACCCTAATAGGGCCCGCCACACTTGATGATGTTTTGTTTGTTAGTGATACCGGTGCGTCGGTAAAAATTGACAAGGCTCGCTTCGACTGGATGCCAAGCAAGCTGTTGTCGCGTACATTGCAGGTTAATGAGTTTGATCTAAGCGGTGTATCTATCCGGTTGCCGCCTCCATCAGACGAGGCTGAAGAAAACACCGAGCCGTTTGAGCTTCGTGACTTGGCGTTGCCACTTGGTGCAGATATTAAAGCCATAAATTTTGAAAATATAAAACTGTATCCACACGGAGAGCAAGAGCCGATTATTATTGATTCAATGAGGCTCAGCGCGGGTGGGCGTGATGATGCATTAACTCTGGTCGAGCTGTCGGTGACTGCGCCACAGGGTGAATTAACGATGGATGGTTCGATTAACACCAGTGGTGACTGGCCCATTGATCTTCGTCAGCAATGGCGTGTTGAGCATCCGCAGTTTGGTGAATTTACCGGTGAGGGCACAATGCTTGGCGATATTAAAGCATTGCAAGTTCAGCACTCTGTTTCCGGTGCTGCCGAGGTAATGATCGATACAATGGTTAATGACGTTACTGCTGAACTATCATGGGATGGCTCGGTGCTGGTGACAAGTGATGACTTAGGGGTTTTTTCTGAAGCAGCCCGGCAGGTGCCTTTATCACTTGATGCTGTGACCCAGGGTTCTTTGCAACAGTATCGGGCCTCTGGTGTGCTGAAAACAGTCCATCTGCAAACCGGTCCACTGCAGGCTGATTTTTCGCTAAACGGGACGCTTAAAGAATTACTCATTGAGGAAGTAGTCGTCAATCTTGAGCAATCTTCTGCGTCAGCCAATGTTACCGGTAATGTGCTGTATCAGGGCTTGCAATCTGATCTAACTGTTGCGTGGTCGGATGTGCCTTGGCCACTAATTAGTGATCTGCAGGCGGGTAACGCTACCGGTACTCGGGCAGAAAACAGTCAAGCCTTTGAAACGTTGGTGCTCAGTCCATCTGGAACGTTATTGTTCAGTGGCACACCAGATGATTTCGATGTCAAGATAAAGACTACGGTTGAACAAGACGCCGCTGGCGCGCTTGGCATTGCGCTACACATAGATGGTGATCCTCAAGTAATAAGCATTAATTCTTTAGCGGTCAATTCACTTGCCGGTGCTACTAATTTAGATGTCACAGGAGAAGTTGACCTGAAGGAAAGTGTTGTTGATAT
>JALZUX010000405.1 GCA_023301405.1 Granulosicoccaceae bacterium
TTGGGCAAGAGCGAATTCATCAGGGTAAGCAGCAACCTCAATGAAGTGACTACTCGTGACACTGACCAGCCAATATCGAAAAGTTTTGGCGGCAGTGTTGAGCTTGGAACCACAGGCTCATTTGGCAGCAACAGCTGGACAATGGGCGTGATCGCTAGTGGTAATAGTCAAGAATCTTCAGGTAGCCTGCCCATCAACACAGCCGGCATACCCGAGTTTAGTATTAGCTCTACTATTAGAACTGATGTTGAACAACAGCTCGCTCTTAGTGCCTCGTTATTCCGCGGTGGCATAAATTCTGACTACCCTCAGGCCGCCTCCCCTCGATATCACTTGAGCGCGCGAGTAGGACAAAACTGGCCTACGGACAATGTTGCCGTACAAGTTCAAGCTGGCGCCGGCTTCAGGCTGCTAGGCAATGATGAATTAAGTTTTGAGCTGGCTCATGATCGCAGCGTAGATTTACAACGACCTGGCGATTCTAATTCAATCATTGGGATCCAATATAGAAACCACTTTTAAACTACGGCTTTAAACAGCTTGGGTGCTTGACTTACCGGCACCTAAGCTGTTTGACGTTACTCTATAAAACCTAGCCATAAAGTGTTCTCAGCTATTTTTCTTTCTAAGACTTGGCAAAGCCAGCAACTTTATCGTTAACGTACAACCAATAACAACGATCACAGAGCCAATCAACATCCCCACCGTAATGGCCTCATCAAGAATCAAGTAGCCGAAGAACATACCAAAAACCGGAATAGCAAAAGTCACTGTAATAGTGCGGATTGGGCCAATATTTTTTACCAGTCGAAAGAACAACATATACGCTACACCGGTGCTAAACACGCCCAACAGAATAACAGCCACCCAGGCATCCTGACCTGGATTTTGATCTGGCCACCACCATAAGCCCGGTATGAGCAGTACCAAGCTCGCGCCAATTTGACTACCTGCCGCCGTGGCCAGCGGATTGTTACTCGCCAGATATTTTTTTGCAAAGTTAGCCGCAAACCCGTAAGCGAATGTAGCACCAAGTGCAGCAACTACCGCCACCAATACAGTAGACCGCGTCACTCCCACATCTTCGGGTGCCGCTTGTACCAGAATGAAGACACCAAAAAAACCAATGGCCAAACCAATCAGCTGAGAAAACGTCATTCGTTCACGCAAC
Source organism: Granulosicoccaceae bacterium (assembly GCA_023301405.1). Classification (GTDB taxonomy): domain Bacteria; phylum Pseudomonadota; class Gammaproteobacteria; order Granulosicoccales; family Granulosicoccaceae. Next base: position 1,172 of record JALZUX010000405.1, read on the forward strand.
CATAGATACCCTACCACCGCCCCCCAAATAGGTGCAGTTGCGTTCAGCACCGATAACGTACCGGTCGAAATAGATAGTGCCGCCACCGCTAACAATACAAATGGTACAGCAGAATTTAAAATCCCTGTGACACAAGCCATTGTAATGTGCTCACGCAAATCACCAATTTTACCCAGTGACAGCAATATTAATAACAAGGTGATCGCCCCGATACCACAACGAATCAACATCAGACTGAAGGGACCAAAATCAGGCACGGCAATACGTATAAAAAGAAACGACAACCCCCAAAGGGCGGCCAAAAGCAGGTAGTCGATGAGATCTTGCCGGCGCAACTGAGCCTCCAATGGTGATGAGTTGCTACACTCTACTTCATCCAACCGTCAATGCGCTATTGATATCGTAGCTTGCTTGTATTTAGCCGACAGATTTCTCGCAGCAAACTACTTTTTGCGACTCACCGTAACGCGATTCCCGCCGTTTTCCGCTATCTTTAGCTTCATACATAGCAAGGTCTGCAGCCTTGCACAGTTTCTAAAGGCTGTCAGCATCTTGCGGATAAGACGCCAAGCCAGCAGAGACGGTTACCGTAGGCATTTGCCACCCCCGGTAACAATAATCGTAGTCCTCTACCAACTGTATAACTCAGCAGCTTTCAGGGTAGGCATCCTCAGTTGTCGCATTGGCAAGTAAAATAGAAAATTCTCCCCCTGCTCTACAGCACACCTTCTCATGGCTGAAAAACCGACGCGTGATCTCTCCAAGAGTACACAACAGGAAGTCACCAGCGTCGTGCCCGTAATGGTCGTTATCGCTTTTAAAACTATCGACATCAAAAGAAATAAGTCCGACAGACCCGCTTTCTAGATCTAATAACAAAAGTCAAGAACGACAATGTGCATTAACTAACGGCGATTGAACAAACCAGTGAGGGGATCTCTGGTAGATTGTTCGTGCAGTTCATCGCGTAGTTTGACATTTGCAATTGCAATGCTGATTTGCTCAGCACAGCGTTGCGCCAATCCTGCAGTAACGACATCAATAAGGGTTTCTGTCTCAAGGGTTTTGCAGTCATTGTGGAGGCAGATGTGCAACATGCCGACCACATCCCCCTGCGCTATAGTCGGCAAGAGGTCGGGCAACAACTAATGGCTACCTGGTCGTGAACACGCTATGCTTTTCCACCTACAACCTGACGATGAGCCCATGAACATCGCAATAATCAATTTATCATCACCAGATACTGATTTTGATCGATATGGATCTGCCGGGGCAATAATAATCAAGTGGCTTGCTCCCCATTTCCCTGAAGCAACCTTAACCGAAGTATACGTAGCAAACGGTGTTGCGCTGCCATCCGCGCAAGACTACGACGGCTTTATAATTTCCGGTTCAGAGAAAGGTGTCTACGATCCCACCGACTGGATGGAACCGGTTAAGCGATTGCTGGTTACCTTACGCGATGAAAAAATCCCGGTTTTCGGCATCTGCTTCGGTCACCAAATCATGGCAGAGGCATTCGGCGGCAGCGCTCGAAAAGCAGACAAAGGGTTTGTTGTGGGTGCCGTAGAATATACGCGTGGGGAGCAAAAATTTCCGGCGCATGCAATGCACCGGGATCAGGTATTTGACATTCCTCCGGGGGCGACGGTAACTGCTACTTCACCCTATTGCCCTGTCGCTGCCCTGGACTATGACTTTCCAGCACAGTCAGTGCAGTTTCATCCAGAGTTTCGAAAGCCGCTGGTATCTGCCGCAATTAATCTCTTTACGGGAGATTTGCTCACTGAGCAAGAGGCAATTGTCTCGAAAGATTCTATTGCAGACACTGATGTTGACATCAATCTTTATGCAAATCAGGTTGCTGATTTTTTCAAAAAGACACTTCGTCCTAGTTAATCACTTTTACTGTTTAAATATTTCTCAATCAATGGATCTGATAATTCAGCAACATTTTCAATCGATTGCGCTAATTGCTCAAGACCAGTGACCTCAAAAACATTTCCAACACACCTATTGATCTAATTGAAATTTAATTGAGCGGCAAGCAATTCTCCCTCTTACAGTCAAGGTGACTTACACTAGGGCCTTCAAATTTCCCGGAGCCTCCAACCGTGAGCGTTTTTACCTCAGCCTTTGGCGACCTTAAACTTAACCGCTGGCCCTTACGTAAAAACGATCAGCTACAAGCGTGGGATGCGGCTGATGGCTATCTGCTGAAGCACCTGGCTGAAAACAACATCATCAACAGCTCAAAACGCGTACTCGTCATCAATGACAGTCACGGAGCCTTGTCATGCGCCCTGCACGGACACGATGTCACTCACTGGTCTGATTCATCACTCAGCCAGGCAGACGCCTTGCAGAATGCGGCACTAAATAAACAACCACCAACGTTAAGCTTTGTTCAGTCTATCCAGCCTCTGCAAGGCAATTTTGATGTTGTATTAATTAAAATTCCTAAAACAAACGCTCTGCTCGAAGACCAGTTAATCCGCCTGCGTGGCCACATCACCA
>JALZUX010000406.1 GCA_023301405.1 Granulosicoccaceae bacterium
TGTGCTGGCGCTTGCGCAAGCGCTGGTCGTAAGCCTCGTTGCTTGCGACCCGTCCTGAACATCAGACCAAGCTGCGCATACCGGACATCTTCATCAAATGATACGCCTTCGAATCTGACACCAAGTCCAATTGGTGTCATGTATTCTAAGCCTGCACCTATTAAGAAATGCGAATTGTTGATCTTTGCAAATGGCACTTCTCCTACCGGGGTATTCTCAAGTGATCCATAGCCAAAACGCCCAAACGCTGTTAAACCCCGGCGTCTACTGCGATCTCGATTGCCACCAGCATACACCAGCGCACTTACGCCATTGATGTGGTAGTTAATGCGTCCTTCGTTTCCTACCCCCGGAGCCGACAAGCCTGCACTACCCAGGTCAGCTGAATGCGCCTCGATTGACAGGTGCTTCGTCAAGTCAGCACCCAATGTGATCTGGCCCGCCGCCTCTACCCGATCATTCGGATCCCAACCCGGCACCTCACTTGTATCCGGCTCAAGGCGGCTTGCGCCTATACCCGCTACTGCATACAGCCCTAACGATAACTTGTCTTGATTACCGCCATACACAGCGTTGTCACCCGGCACGCCGTTTGATGATCCACCGAATGATGCACAACCGCCCAGAAACAGAGAGCCGATTGCCACCGCTACTACACTGGCAACTTTGCCCGCTCTTTTCGTTACCACCGTCGTACGTCGACGAATCATAAGACCCATCAGTGACAGTACACTTATCATCGGTAACATCGGATCTACCTTAATTGGGCCATCGTCCATTGCGTTTATCGGATTGGCTATAGAACACCCACTGCCTTGAAGGCCGGTACGGATCAGACCAGTCGCTGCAGCCGGTTCACTTTCAGGTACTTGCACAGCCGCTTGCTGCGCTGTTGGATCACCACCGTTCGCTTCCTGAAAATCAGGTATACCATTGCCATTAATATCAGGCATTAATGCATCAATCACCAGGCTGTCTGCAATGCCATCACCATCAGCATCTACTCCACCGACTTCTTCGATATCACTCAAGCCATCGTTATCAGAATCAAGTTCCTGAAAGTCAGGGATACCATCACCATCGGAATCCGTAGGCACTGTTGGTACTACGGCTACAGTGTCATCGACACCATCACCATCGTCATCGACAAAGGCATCAAGCATGCCGTCACCATCAGCGTCTATACCACCTGACTCAATCAGATCAGTAATGCCATCACCGTCTGAGTCGATCTCATTCGCATCAGGAATTTCATCACCATCAGTATCTGCCGGGGCCGATGGTGCCGCCTGCCAGTTATCATCAATACCATCACCATCAGCATCAACAAAGTCATCTAGCACGCCATCATTATTTACATCAAGACCGCCACCGAAGGACTCGACAATATCCATGACGCCGTCGTTGTCACTGTCTAAATCACGGAAGTCTGAAAGATCGTCTGCATCTGTGTTACGCGGCAAGCCGCCTGCATCAGACGCAAGGCCTGCGTTGTCGACAACCAGTACGGTTCGTCTAACAAGGCCTACCGTATCAACGACACCGTCGAGGTTGTTATCCTCATGATCAGACTCTTCGGCGTCAAACAGACCATCGTTATCTGAATCAAGATCACGCCAGTCCAGTACACCATCATCGTCTATGTCTGGCAGTTCGTAGTTCTCTTCACCTGAATCAGGCGTAGTCTCTACGATGTCTGCCATACCATTGCTACCATAGGCGTTGCTGATATCCACAATACCGTCGTTGTCGGTATCAATCAGGTTCACCTCTACCTGACCGATACGCGCTTCGATCAAGTCAAAGATACCGTCGTTATCAACATCAAGGTCACGGAAGTCTTCAATGCCATCGGCATCAGTATCATTGGCCATTTCGAACGAATCACTAATGCCGTCGTTGTCAGCGTCAATGTCCAGATAGTCCGATAAACCATCTCCGTCGGTATCTATAGCGGTTTCTACCGCATCAGGGATTCCGTCGTTATCCGAGTCTTCATCAAGATAGTCAGGGACACCATCACCATCATTGTCTCCGCTACCTTCCAGGGAATCAGGAATGCCGTCACCGTCAGAGTCTGAACCTACTTCCTGAAAGTCAGGTATACCATCGCCGTTCAAGTCAACCGGGTTGGCTGGATTAGCACCTGCTTCTGCCGTATCTGTGATGCCGTCACTGTCTGAATCAAGATCAAGATAATCAGGGATACCATCAGCATCAGTATCTAGCGGATCACCGGCATTTGGTCCAGCTTCCACAGAGTCAGGAATGCCGTCGTTGTCGGAATCCTGTTCAAGGAAGTCTGGTGTGCCATCAGCATCGGTATCTAGCGGGTTAGCTGAATCACTACCAGCCTCTACCGAGTCAGGGATACCGTCACCATCTGAATCAGAGTCCAGGTAGTTAGGGATACCATCACCATCAGTGTCGGCGGCACCTTCTGCATCGTCTGGTATGCCATCGTTATCTGAATCCTGTTCAAGGAAATCTGCTGTGCCGTCACCATCGGTATCTACCGGGTTAGCTGGATCTGATCCGGCTTCATCCGTGTCAACGATACCGTCACCATCTGCGTCAAGATCAAGATAGTCTGGCGTACCGTCACCGTCTGTATCTACCGGTGCTGTTGGATCGACTCCGACTTCCAGTGCGTCTGGTATACCATCGTTATCTGAATCAGTATCCAGATAATCTGGGATGCCATCACCGTCACTGTCTGCAGTACTTTCAAGTGAATCAGGTATACCGTCACCATCTGAATCATCTTCAAGGAAGTCTGGCGTACCGTCACCGTCTGTGTCGACAGGCGCCGTTGGATCACTACC
>JALZUX010000407.1 GCA_023301405.1 Granulosicoccaceae bacterium
CTCGCTGCGCGCTCTTTACGGATGAGCACTAGCTCGGGCTAGGCGTGTACGCCCCGCGAGCGGTGCGCTGCTAGTTTGGAGCAAGAAGTGGCACTTAAGAAAGCGATTCCCGTATAAAGTAACTACTGAAACTACTTCAACCACCAAGGTATGGGAATTGATGTTGGTCTCGGACACACTCGGTGTGGTCGATCCGGACAAAACAAACACCCTGCATTGGCCGATGATTAACAGGCAATGGCAAGTTGCTAAAGCATTGACTATCGAAGTGGCCGCGATGGAAGCCACAGGGTCTATTGAACCATTATGTAAGCTACTTAACGCTGTGAGACTGATGCGGACTAAGTTAGTGACGAACCATTCGCCAAGTCTCAGGTCGCAAGCCGCAGCGCTGGATTGTCAGTGGCTTTAGCATCCGATCAGGCAGGCGCTGCAGTTCCGCTCTACTCAAGTGAGAGCCAACCTATTTCAAACAAACGGTTGACGAACCCTTGTTCTCGAGCAGCCACCACTCGATGGCGTTCAAGTGCGGGTTGGCAACAATTGCTGCGTGTTCAAGGCTCTTACGGTCAGTCTGGCTAAAGAAAGAAACTACTTGCCTCTATTGATCAGCGCGCCTTCAGTACCATAGCGGTTGTCGGGGCAGTGCCTGCCCGTCAGGCAAACGCTGCAACACAAGCTGCCATGATCAGGCCTGGGAAAAAACCAAAGAAAATCATAGCAGCACCATTGATCGTCAAACCCATCTGCACATCAAAAGCGGCTACCACAGGCGTTGCCTCGGCTGCAGGCTCGTCAAAGAACATGTATTTGATCACGCGCAAATAGTAGAACGCCCCTACTACCGACATGACCACCGCCACGATCGCAAGCCAAGCCAGATCAACATCAACTACGGCCTTCAAAATGGCTAGCTTCGCATAGAAACCCACTGTGGGTGGAACTCCGGTCATTGAAATCAGCAACACCATCATCACACCAGCATAGACCGGGCTACGACGAAACAATCCCCGTAGGTCGGTAAGCAAGCTCACATCAACGCTGAGGCGATCCATAGCGAGAATGACACCGAAAGCCCCCATGCTGGTTAGTGCATAGGTAATGGCGTAAAACATTGCCGCCGAATAGCCTTCACTTGTGCCAGCCAGAATCCCCATCAGGATAAAACCAACGTGCGAAATTGTTGAGTAAGCCAACAGTCGTTTGAAAGATACTTGTGCTAACGCAATTAGATTGCCCAGCACCAACGACAAGACCGCTAGAATAATGAGCATACCTTGCCAACTACCATGTGCAGTACTGAGCCCATCGACTAGAAAGCGCATTGCCAATGCAAAAGCAGCAATCTTAGGTGCAGCGCTAATGTAAAGAGCGACCGAGGTTGGAGCGCCGTCATAGACATCGGGAACCCACATGTGGAATGGCGCTGCACCAAACTTGAAAGCGATACCAGCAACAACAAATGCCAGTCCAAAAATTGCTGCAGTAGAATCAGAGTCGACCGCAAGCTTTGCAGCAATTTGATCAAAGTGCAAACTACCGGTTGCACCGTAAATCATTGAGATTCCGTAAAGCAATGCACCTGAAGCTAACGCCCCTAAAACAAAGTATTTCATCGCCGCTTCTGAAGAGCGTACATCAGTGCGGTTAAGTGCGACCAACGCATATAACGACAGCGACAACAATTCAAGCCCAAGATACAGTGTGAGCATAGTATTTGAAGACACCATGATCATCATGCCTAGCACTCCGCTTAAGGCAAGCGTGTAATATTCCCCACTGGTTATCTTGCGCGATTCCACATAATCACGTGAGTATAGAAACACACCCAACGACACCACCAGGATCCAGGATTTGCAAACGTTGCTCATTGGATCCATCACGAAACTACCGCTAAATGCTGTCACTCTTCCAGTCTCGGGGGAGATAATCCAGGTGAGTAGTAAAGTGATCAACAAGGTCACCTGCGATAGCATATAAGCCAGCGGGCGACGGCTTTCCGCAACAAACAAATCACCAATCAAGATGACGCAGATTGCACAAAGAAGAAATATTTCTGGAGTGGCAAGGCCAACATTATTCATAGTTATAGGCCCTATAGCTTTGAGATGGTGACATGCTGCACCAGGTTAGCAACGGATGCATGCATCACATCAACCAGTGGCTGTGGCCACAAACCGAAAAACAACACCATCGCGGCTAGTATTCCCAACATCAATTTTTCACGCCCCGTAACATCAGTGAGAGCCGCCACATTATCGTTAGCAACTTCACCGAACACCACACGCTTGATCATCCATAGTGTATAGGCTGCTCCTAGTATCAGAGTGGTGGCCGCCAAAAATGCATACCAGAAATTCGCTTTGAAACTAGCCAGTATCACCATGAACTCTCCGACAAAACCCGATGTACCGGGTAAGCCAGCATTGGCCATCGAAAAGAACACCATGAATGCCGCAAAGATTGGCATCGTATTAACCACACCACCATAGTCAGATATCAGTCGTGTGTGCATACGATCATAAATAACCCCGACACAAAGAAACATTGCTGCGGAAATAAAACCGTGCGAGATCATTTGCACAATTGCGCCTTCAATACCCATAGCAGCGTGATTTGTTATGTCGCCTTCAGCGGTATTCGTTAGCACGCCAAATACGATAAACATACCCAACGTCACAAAACCCATGTGAGAAATTGAAGAATACGCAATTAACTTTTTCATATCGACTTGGGCTAACGCCACAAACCCAATGTAGACCACGGCGACCAATGACAGCAAGATCATAAACCAGGAAAGCTGCTCGCTGGCGTCAGGCACTATCGGTAAGCTGAAGCGCAGAAACCCATAACCGCCCATTTTAAGCATGATTGCTGCTAAAACAGCAGACCCTGCAGTTGGCGCCTCGACGTGTGCATC
>JALZUX010000408.1 GCA_023301405.1 Granulosicoccaceae bacterium
TATTTTAGGGTTACCTGACCTTCATTGCGTCATCTAGGTACCCCACATACAGTACTCGTACGCAGTGGTTATTCCCAGATTAGATGATATATAAGGGGCAATACATCGGAGCCATTGTATTTTGGATATAAATAACTTAAAAGCATTCATCGAAGTCGCAGACAAGAGATCGTTCTCTCGATCTGCTGAGTCTTTACATTTAACACAACCCGCAGTCAGCAAACGGATAGCCGCCCTGGAGTCCGAGCTTTCAGCCAGATTATTCGACAGAGTCGGCCGTAGGGTTCACCTTACCGAGGCCGGCAATGTTCTGTTACCCTCTGCACGCCAAATTAGCGCAGAACTCGCGCGTATCGAAGACGTCATTTGCAACCTGGGGCAAAACGTCAGCGGCAAGCTAAGCATCGGGACCAGCCCTCATATAGGGGTTTACCACCTCGCATCTATTCTCAAGCAATTTCGCGCCACCTACACCGAAGTAGACATGGACATCAAATTCAACAACTCCATCAGCACCCTGACGGCAGTTGAAGAGGGGGTCTTTGAAATGGCCCTATGCTCCATGTCAGGTCCCACCCCCGGTAAACTTCGCGAAATAGCCATCTGGGACGAAAAACTGGTTGTTGTCGTTGCCCCCGACCACCCACTCGCTACCGACGAGAACGTCAATTTTGAACTCTTAATGAAGTGCCCGGCCGTATTGCCCAATTCGCCCTCTGGCACCAGAGTCTCGATCGACAAAGCACTGGCTAAACATAAATCAAAAGCCACTGTCACACTTGGCGCAAGTGATCTTGAAACCATGAAAATGATGGTCTCCATCGGGCTAGGCTGGGGCTGCATGCCAGAAAAAATGGTTGATGAATCATTGCATATAATAAACATACCTGAGCTTCACGTTACTCAGCGTATATCACTTGTCAGACACCAGGACCGAACGCTCTCGCGCGCAGCACAAGCATTTATCGACACGCTTCCAACCACCGTTATATAGCTGATACGCCTTACAAGCTGATCAATACTTTAAGACTCACAGCCCACTTTATGTGGGCTGGCAGTCATCAAACCGGATCCTGTATACCAATCGGGTTAATCATCGCGAGACACATCAGGGTTTTGCGCCCTGTCGCGCATACAGTGATCCATTAACACCAAGGCCATCATCGCTTCCGCTATGGGGGTAGCCCGAATTCCAACACAGGGATCATGACGGCCTGTGGTCACCACCTCCACTTCACTATTATTAGTATCAACACTGCGACCCGGCAACCGCAAGCTAGATGTTGGCTTCAACGCAATGGCAGCCATGATGTCTTGCCCCGAACTGATCCCACCAAGCACCCCACCAGCATTGTTAGATAAAAAACCCTCCGGGGTTATTTCATCACGGTGTTCTGTCCCACGCTGCGTTATGCTGTTAAAACCAGCACCAATCTCCACACCTTTAACAGCGCCTATACTCATCATTGCATGAGCAATATCGGCATCAAGCCGATCAAACACGGGCTCACCCCACCCCACCGGCACACCGCTAACCTTCACCACAACCTTTGCACCAGCAGAGTCGCCTTCTTTCGACAAACGCTGCATGAACTCTGCTAGCTCATCTACTTGATCAGGATTAGGCCAAAAAAACGGGTTTTGCTCAACAGCATCCCAACTAAACGCAGTCTCATCAAGAACTATACTGCCTAACTGCGAAAGATAGCCACGAATCGACACACCGTAACGGGTAGCAAGATATTTTTTTGCAATACCGGCCGCTGCCACTCGCATGGCCGTCTCACGGGCAGACGAACGCCCGCCACCGCGATAATCACGCAAGCCATATTTCTTCTGATACGTTAAGTCTGCGTGAGCCGGTCGGAACACATCTTTAATTTTACTGTAGTCTTTCGAGCGCTGATCGGTGTTTTCAATCAGAAGGCCGATCGGCGTGCCAGTAGTGACACCGTCAAATACACCTGACAAGATACGTACAACATCATCCTCACGGCGCTGAGTAGTAAACTTCGACTGGCCCGGTTTGCGCCGATCAAGATCGCCCTGAAGATCATCTTCAGACAATTCTAGACCCGGCGGGCAACCATCAATAATCGCCCCTATCGCCGCTCCATGACTCTCACCAAAGGTGGTAACGGAAAACAGTTTGCCAAAAGTATTGCCAGACATTGAGCCTCAACTATCAAAGAAAACGGTATTGTATCTGCTAAGGGCACATAAATATCAGAACAATTGCCCGCTACACCACCAATCCACCGTCCGCGTATGGAAATTTAAATTTTGACTGACAAAAATACCGAAAAAAGCAATATCGGTAGCATCATGATTATCGGCTTTTGGGTAGTGGGACTGGCGCTGGCCGTGGTGCTGACCAACCACTGGCTCGAACGAAGCCGCAACCCCAACAACGCCGTTATCACTTCAATTGATGGGGACAAACGCAGCATCACCCTGAAACGCAACAAAAGCGGCCACTACCTGTTGACCGGAACAATTAACAATGCCGAAATCGACTTTCTGGTCGACACCGGAGCAACTTCTGTCAGCATCCCTGCCGCCTTTGCCGATAAAATAGGCCTAAGCCGTGGTGCCGAAATTCGAATCAGCACCGCTAACGGAATTTCAAGGGCATACAAAACCCGTATCGACAGCCTTCGAATTGGTGATCTGGAAGTTCGCAACGCCACCGCCCACATCAACCCGGGGCTAAGCCACGAAGTTCTGCTTGGCATGAGCGTATTAAAAAACTACGAACTTATTCAGCGTGGTGACACTCTTATTATTCGTGAACCATAAGTAATTGTGGCTGCGCTTAGCGATAACCAGGCAGCTGTTAGAGAACCAGGTTCGTCGCGAGGGTGTCAGATTTCGAGTAAAATATTGCTGATCAACAGAAGCGAATAGTTGTTCTTCTATAACGAGATTGATCGTAATAACTGGCCGAAAGACCGCGCCAGCAGCAGATTCTAGTTCTTAAAGAGCACCCGGGGCATACTCTGTTAAGCAGAATTTACCTTCGGCGGCGTGCGGCGGTTAGGATAACAAACCGTACAAATCTCGCAAACGGTGCCATTGCAACCACGCGCCGAACAATATTCTCTGCCATAAAAAATTATCTGTAAATGCAGTTTATTCCAACTCTCTTTGGCAAATAATTTCTTCAGATCGCTTTCTGTTTGCACTACATTTTTGCCTTTAGTCAGCCCCCAGCGCTGGGCCAAACGGTGAATGTGCGTATCCACTGGAAATGCGGGCACCCCGAAAGCCTGGCTCATCACCACCGATGCGGTTTTGTGCCCAACCCCCGGCAGCGCCTCTAACGCTTCAAACGACTGCGGAACATTGCCACCATGTTGGTCAATAAGAATGTTAGACAGCTCGACTATTGCCCGTGATTTACGCGGTGACAGACCACAAGGTTTAATAATTTTTTCAACCGCCAATGGTTTTTTATTCGCCATATCACGCGGGTTGTCAGCCAGCTCAAACAGCTGCGGCGTCACCTTATTCACTCTTTCATCAGTGCATTGCGCTGACAACAAAACCGCGATCAAGAGCGTGTAGGCATCGCTATGATCAAGTGGTATCGGGGTGGTTGGATACAGTTCTTCTAGTCGGCTCAGAATATAATCGGCGCGTTGTTGTTTTAACATTGGTTTCAAATAGTGACTAAACAAATAACAACTTGAGTTCCTAGTCAAGCGGCGCCAAGACGGTGCGCAATGAACACACTACCGGCATGGTAGGGTGTCTCCTAACGCATGTAAACCAATCCCTAGCTACGTTCCTT
>JALZUX010000409.1 GCA_023301405.1 Granulosicoccaceae bacterium
AGCACCGGTAGCTGAAGCAGCGGTAGCTGAGGCACCAGCCGCTGAAGCAGCAGCACCGGTGGCAGATGCTCCTGCTGCAAGTGATGAAGCTCCTAAGTAGCTAGGTGATTCGTCTAGATTGACAAAGCATCGGCAGTGTCACTGCCGATTGTGGTGTTCCAGAGCGGAAGGTGATTTAAACTTTCCGTTGCTAGCTTGAACATCGCCTGTCTAAAGTAAGAGCTGAATGCTCGAATAATTAAGAAATAGGTCAAAAGAAATGGCTATTACAGCGGCAATGGTTAAGGAACTGCGCGAGCGAACTGGCGCAGGCATGATGGAGTGCAAAAAAGCACTAGTAGAAGCTGACGGCGATATGGATACAGCTGCAGAGCAAATGCGGATCTCTGGGTTGGCGAAGGCAGATAAGAAATCTGGCCGAACCGCTGCGGAAGGCGTGATTGCGATCGAGGCTGCGTCTGACGGTAAGGCCGTAGCGATGGCAGAAGTAAACTGTGAGACTGATTTTGTTGCGAAAGGCGACGATTTTATTTCCTTCGCTCAATCTGTTTGCAAGGCAGTGTTGGCTGCCAGTCCGGCAGACAATGACGCGCTTGACGCTATCGACATGGATGGGCACACGCTTGACCATATACGACACGAATTAGTTGCCAAGCTTGGTGAGAATATTCAGGTGCGGCGTTTTGTGCGCCATGAAGTCTCTACAGGTTCGATCGGTGTCTACCAGCATGGAGAGCGTATTGGTGTTGTCACAGAAGTGACAGGTGGAGCTGAGGCGATTCCGCGGGATATCGCTATGCACGTTGCTGCAAGCAGTCCTGTGTGTATTGACGAGTCAGAGGTGCCTGCAGAACTCCTTGAGAAAGAGAAATCAATTCTTGTTGCTGAGGCAGCAGATAGCGGTAAGCCAGCTGAAATCATAGAGAAAATGGTGCAAGGTCGCTTACGTAAGTACTTGGCTGAAATTACGTTGGTGGGGCAACCCTACGTGAAAGATCCTGACCAAACCGTTGAGAAACTACTTAAGTCAGCAGATGCCAAGGTTAACTTTTTCTCACGCTATGAAGTCGGCGAAGGCATCGAAAAGAAGGTGGAGAACTTTGCAGAAGAAGTCATGGCGCAAGTCAATAAGTAGGGCTTTAAGCTATTCCGAGATTTTCAGGCCGTTGGTTTAGGCTTGCAGTCTTTGGTTAAAAAGCCGGCTAAAGTGCCGGCTTTTTTTATAGGCACAAGCTAAAAGGACACTAGTATAAGGCGATGATGCTTTTTCTAGGATTCTGTTTTTCTGATTTGTTAAAGAAAAAGGCCTATATCACTAATAGATCGGTAAGCGCATTGACTTCGATTGATGATGTCACCTTGGTTTCCGCTAGTGGAAATAAGTAGATATCCCATATAATGGTGTGTTGACTAACCCTCAATAGACCATAACGGTTTTAGCTTGGAGGTATCCGTGCTTCGTCACAGAGGTTGTAGCAAGTTTGCGTGCAGCACTCACCAGTGCTGATATCATGGTGAAGTCACTAAAAAAAGGATTGGTTTAGATGCTGAGCTCTTGAGGTTTGAGGGGTAAAAAGCAGGAAGGCCTTACCTGCTGCGAAAAGCAAGTTCGAAAGAATTCGCCTTATGGATATCGCAACAATGATGATTCGCAAGAATCATAAAACTGCTGCTTAAAAGTGTTTAATATGAATGTTCCTGATAAAACGGTACGTGCAGCAAATTCATTTTCATCAGGCTTGACGGTCGATAGTGGGGAGTACTAAAAATGATTGAAGATATCAAAAAAGACGCCGGAATTCGCATGACCAAGAGCCTTGACTCTTTGCAGCAAGATTTCAGTCGAATTCGTACGGGGCGTGCGCATCCCAGTTTGCTTGATCATATTAAGATAGATTACTACGGTAATGCATCGGCATTAAATCAGGTGGCCAAGGTGAATATTGAAGATTCCCGAACCCTAACGGTCACTCCGTGGGAAAAAGATATGGTCGCACCGATTGAAAAAGCTATCTTGAACTCAGACCTTGGTCTTAATCCGTCTAGTGCGGGTACGGTTATCCGTATACCAATGCCGCCACTGACCGAAGAGCGACGTAAAGATTTGGTGCGTGTTGTCCGTCAAGAGGCTGAGAATGCTCGCGTGAGTGTGCGGAACATTCGCCGTGATGCCAACAGTGATCTGAAGGAGTTGCAGAAAGAGAAAGAAATTTCTGAAGATGAAGAGCGAAAAGGTCAGGATGCCATACAGAAAATCACTGATCAGCATATCTCTAAAGTTGAGGAGCTGCTGAAAGGTAAAGAAACTGAACTGATGGAAGTATAGCAAGCTAAACGACTATGCTGCGCACGATTGTCTTTGGCTGTTAAAGTAACATACAGCTGACAAGCGTCGGTATGTCCCTAATAATGAATTTTTCGAATGAATAGTTTGGTGAGTGATTTGCCGGAACATATTGTCATCATCATGGACGGTAATGGCAGGTGGGCGCAACAACGCAGTTTGCCCAGAAGTAGCGGGCATCAAGCCGGTGTAAAGGCGACTCGAAAAATTGTGGAGCATTGTGCCCGGTTGGGTGTAGGTGCTTTAACCGTTTACGCATTCAGCAGTGAAAACTGGCGGCGCCCTGAAAAGGAAGTCAGCTTTTTGATGGAGTTGTTCTTACGTGCGCTGAAAAATGAAATAGACAAATTGCATAAAAATAATATTGTGGTTAATTTCATCGGTGAGGTTCAGAGCTTTCCTGAAAATTTGCAACAACAAATAGCGACGGCCCAAGCGAAAACAGCGGGCAATACGGGAATGAAGCTTAATATTGCGGTCAACTACGGTGGGCGCCGTGAGTTGGTGGTGGCGATGAAAAGCATTGCAGCCGAAGTTGAGAGCGGCGCGATCACGGTCGACCAGATCGATGATGAACTCATCACACAGCACTCTTGGCTAAGCGACGGGATTGAGCCGGATCTGTTTATAAGAACCGGCGGGGATCAACGTTTAAGTAATTTTCTGCTCTGGCATCTCGCGTACACCGAACTTGTGTTTACTAAGACGCTATGGCCTGATTTCGGCGGTGACGAGCTTGACCAAGCGATCACGAGTTTTGCTCAGCGGCAACGGCGATTCGGTCAGACAGGTGAGCAAGTACTGCAACAAGAAGATGATGTATAACTTGAGTGTTGTAAGGCAGTGTTAAAACAAAGAATAATTACGGCCGTAGTGCTGGCAGGTGTTGTATTGTGGGCGCTGTTTGGCTGGTCTGACTTTTGGTATAGCGTCCTGTTACTTGTGGCTGCTTTTGCCTGTTCGTGGGAGTGGAGTGCATTGGGAAATATAAGTAAGCCCCTCTCTCGGGGGTTATTTAGTTCCGTTGTCACTGTAATCACATGTGTCCTTATCTGGTTTGGTTCGCCAGAGGTCATGCGCCCACTTGTTCTTGTTGCTGTGTTGTTCTGGATCGCTATTATTCTTGATCTTTACGTCAGGCCTGTGGTGAAAGCAGACAATGTTGCGGTGCGGTGGCCCCTGCTATTGCTGGCGGCCACGATACTAGTAGTATCTGTAGCATCGCTGTACCTATTGCGGGTTGAAGAGTCTGCTGCGCTAATTGTTTACATTGTGGCTTTGGTAGCTGCCGCTGATATAGGTGCATATTTCGCTGGAAAAAAATTTGGACAGCGAAAGCTTGCTGTTGAAATCAGTCAAGGTAAGACCATCGAAGGGGCTGTTGGTGGCTTGGTAGCGGCGCTGGTGCTGGCATTGTTAGCTGGGCATTATTTCTCCAATGAGCAGACTACGGCACTTTCTCTGTTTGTTTTTTCGGTGGTTGCTGCGGTGTTTTCTATTGCTGGTGATTTGTTTGTCAGCCGGGCAAAGCGAACAAAGGGTGTGAAGGATAGTGGAAGTCTACTGCCTGGCCACGGAGGAGTGCTGGATCGTTTTGACGGGCTGCTAGCTGCGGTCCCATGGATGGTTTTTGCCATACTTTGGGCCTGAGGTGCTGTGACAGTAGAGGGGAAGGTTTGAAGGCTTGTCATTTGTATGGCTGGTGCCGGTTTTCCAGAGGCAGTTACATGCCTATTCAGTTAGGTGCTCTGGTGTCTGTGCAAGCGATCTACTATCGCTAGTGCTCACTGTCTCTGAGGAGCCGTTTGGGAATTGGGCCAGCGCTGAAATGGAGCCTGCAATGGTTCAGCAGGCTGCCAACCATAGTATGGGCACAAACAACTCAGGTGATTGAGTAATAATGAAGACCAAAAGGCTAGAGATCTCAAAGACATGCAACCTTTTTGATGTTAGTGAGCAGCAATGTGAAGCGGTGGTGCATCCGCAAAGTGTCATTCATTCGATACTTAGGTATTCTAGAATTGACACGGGGGGCCTCTGGATCTGAACAGTATGGCGGCATTAGAATTTGAACCACCTGATGAACAGCCTGTCTTCTGTTTGACGTTGGCGCGCCAGACGATGAAGGCCGGAGGGACGGCTAATGGTGTGCTTAATGCCGCAAATGAGTTTGCAGTTGCTAAATTTCTTGGTGAGAAGATCGCCTTTGCCGATATAGCTAAAGCAAACGCACACGCGTTACAACAGCTGTCTTTAATGGCGGCAGGTACCGTTGAAGAGCTGAAAAGCATGGATACCGTTGCCCGGCCTTGCGCCGATGATTTTATTAGTAGCGGACTAACCTCCGTGGGGCTGAATTAATGCAAAGTTTTCTACTGAGTCTGGTCGCATTTATTGTTGCGATCGGCATTTTAGTGTCTATTCACGAGTTTGGTCACTATTGGGTCGCTCGCAAAATGGGCGTTAAGGTTCTGCGGTTTTCCGTTGGGTTCGGTAAGCCTTTATGGAAGAAGGTCGCTGGCGAGGATCAAACTGAATACGTACTTGCGGCTATTCCATTGGGTGGCTACGTAAAAATGCTTGATGAGAGAGAGGGAGATGTGCCGGCGGAGGATCTTGATCGGGCGTTCAA
Organism: Granulosicoccaceae bacterium; assembly: GCA_023301405.1. GTDB lineage: Bacteria > Pseudomonadota > Gammaproteobacteria > Granulosicoccales > Granulosicoccaceae. The sequence goes on from JALZUX010000409.1 coordinate 4,977, forward strand.
TCGCAAGAACGTCTGGGCCCGGATCGCCATTGTACTCGCCGGTCCTGTTGCTAATTTGATATTGGCGGTATTTCTGTATTGGTTGATTTTTATTGTTGGCATCACTGGTATTGCACCTATAGTCGGCGCGCCAGTGGCCAAATCTCCTGCTGCAGACGCCGGTTTTGTTGAGGGCGACCGAATCACTCAAGTAGCAGGCAAGGAGACCCCTACCTGGGATACAGTTTATGTTGGTTTGCTAGACGGCATTGTTGATAGCTCGGATGGCGCCCTCGACATCACTGTAGAAACAGAGGGCGGAAGCACTGAAAAGCGTAGTCTGGCTTTGGACAGTCGGGAGTTGTTGGCCGGTAACGAAGACATCGTCTACAAGCTTGGCCTTCAGCGCTGGTGGCCTGATGTTGAGCCTGTGATTGGTGGGATTGTACCAGGTGGCGCTGCCGAGGCGGCGGGCCTACTGGCTGGAGATCGCATTCTCAGTGGTGGCGGTAAAAATATGGAGAGTTGGCGTGATTGGGTTGTATTAATCCGTGCCAACCCCGAAAAAATGCTGCAAGTAGAGCTGCAGCGCGATGGTCAATTACTCAACATCGAGTTAACTCCCGGAACTCAAGATCTCAATGGTTCACCCATAGGTTTTATTGGTGCTCGTGAAACACAGTCACAGCAAGTAATTGATGAAAAACTGCGCACGGTGGAGCGATATTCTCCCGGCGTGGCTGTGGGTAAAGCATTGCAAAGAACCGGCGATATGATTTCTGTGAGTCTCGGAATGGTCGGTAAGTTGTTCACCGGTGAAGCCTCTCTGAAAAACACCGTGAGCGGCCCGATATCGATAGCACAGTTTGCTGGGCAGTCGGTGAGTGTGGGCATTGATCATTATCTGAACTTTATTGCGTTGGTGTCGATTAGCCTGGGGATATTTAATCTGTTTCCTGTGCCTATGCTTGATGGCGGTCATTTGCTTTATTATGCCGCTGAGGTTGTCACCGGCAAGCCTGTTTCTGAAAGAGTACAATTAGCTGGACAGCAGATTGGTCTCTTGTTGCTCGCTTGTCTTATGGTTTTTGTGTTTTACCAGGATATTTTACGGTTGCTGCCTTCTTGATGGTCTAGGCAAGCGCAGCTGCTGGTGAAGCCATTTCTAACGAATTTGGGGCCTTTGGTTTGTCCGAATTGGAGGAGGATCGAGTGGCCTGTGAGACGGTTGCTTTTGCGTTTACAGCAATGTCAAATTTTTCTCGCTGGGAGTGATAATCCCGTTTCAAAAACTACACGCTGTGGCTAATGACAGATGCTTGCAGTGGTGGCTGGATAAGCTTGGATCCGCTGCAGAAGACTTGATTCGCCAGTTTTATAATAAAAAACGCAAAGCTTGTTTAGTCAACTTTTTTGTAAATTCTTTGAGGCGCTAGGCTAGTATTGCTTAGCTTTAGATCGTGTAATCCCTCTGCCAGTGGTGGGTTGGTATTCTTCGAGCGTACCCAAAACGCGCAAAACTACCAATGCCATCAGGTCTTTCCCTCCATTCGCGAGGCATGCAATTATTTGCCTCGTTATGGTTGTTGTGTGCGCTTGTCACGCCGTCCGTTTCGGTAGCGCAAGAGCAACCATTCATCATCTCGGATATCGTTGTACGTGGAATCGAGCGAGTCGAGAAAGGTACTGTCCTCAGCCACCTTCCTGTTCGAACCGGAGAACGATTCGAGCCAGGGCGCGATAGTGCCCGGGTTATTCGTGCCTTGTACGAAACCGAATTATTTGGTGATGTGAGTCTGGCTCGTGACGATGATGTGCTGCTGGTCACCTTGGACGAGCGCCCCTCGATAGCCGACGTTGATATCCAAGGTAATACCGTTCTTCCTGAAGATCAGGTTAACGATACCCTGAGATCTGTAGGTCTGGCGCCGGGTCGAATTTTTCGTCGGTCTGTGCTCGACAACCTCGAGACGGAACTTCGCCAGGTTTATTTTAGTCGCGGGCAGTACGGCACTAGCGTAATTTCGTCGGTAGAAGAGTTTGCAGATAATCGTGTAAACGTAAAAATCGATATCGTTGAAGGTGGTGTTGCACGAATAAGCCATATAAATATCGTGGGCAATAAGGCGTTTAAAGAATCCCAGTTACTCGGCCTACTTGATTCAGGAGTAAAAGGCATTCTTCCTTTTGGTTCTCGAAATAAGTATTCACGTGCCAAGCTCGCAGCTGATACAGAAAAACTTCGCGCCTGGTATCTTGATCGCGGTTACTTACGCTTTGATATCGTCTCAACCCAGGTGACAATTTCACCGGATAAGGAAGATATAAACGTCACTATTAATGTTGAAGAGGGTGAGCAATATCGAGTGGGCGATATTTCCTTTACCAATAACTCTGATTTGTTAGATGATCAACAGCTTGAATCATTGATTGCTTTGACGCCGGGCAGCGTGTACTCACGCAAGCTCATGACGGAGAGTAATAGCGCTATCGCTGATCGCCTGGGAGAAGACGGTTTTGCTTTTGCACGGGTTGATGTAGTTCCTGATATAAATGAAGATGATAAAACTGTTGGCTTAAACCTGCAGGTCGACGAGGGAAAAAGAGTATACGTCAGGCGTATAGTATTCAACGGGCAAAGCCGCACCCATGATGAAGTGCTGCGCCGTGAATTGCGTCAGGTGGAAGGCAGTCGTTTTTCGCCGCTTGCTCTAAGCAGGTCACAAACGCGCTTGCAACGGTTACCTTATATAGAGCGAGTTGCCATCAGCACTCCTAAGGTGCCGGGCTCTGACGATCTTATCGATATTGTGATCAGCGTGAGTGAGGGTGCGTCTGGTTCTTTTGGTGCAGGTGCGGGCTACGGTACCGACGGTTTACTGTTTAATGTGAACTTTACACAGGAAAATTTGTTTGGCACGGGTGAGCGGTTTGCTTTGTCATTTGATAACAGTACAAGTCAGGATAACTTTTCAGTCTCCTATACAGATCCCTATTATACGCCAGACGGTATCAGTCGGAATGTTCGGGCCTTCATTAGAAAAACTGACACCAGTAACTTGTCTTCTACCGCAAATTTTATTATCGATAGTTACGGTGCGAAGGTTCGTTATGGGGTGCCGCTGAGTGAGTTTTCCACTTTCAGTTTTGGCCTTGGTTATGAGAGAGTAGATGTTATTGAAACGGAGGGCTCGTCTGTACAGGTTCAAGACTTTATTGACGAGTTTGGGGACGAATATGATCTGTTTGACGTGACTTTGGGTTACACCCACGATACAAGAGATCGAACAGTTTTTGCGACTAGCGGAACCCGCAATTCGATAACGCTTGAGGCGACCTCGCCTAATAGTGATCTTAGCTATATAAAACTGGGTTATAACTTTGAGTATTTCCGCCCCCTCTCTGAGCGCTACACTTTGGCTTTCAGCTCTCGAATTAGTTACGGAGAAGGCGAAGAAGGGCTTGAGAGTTTGCCATTTTTCAGACGCTTTTTTGCCGGCGGGATTCAGTCTGTGCGTGGGTATCGTCGAAACAGTCTAGGGCCGGAAGACTCAGAAGGTGATGCTCAAGGCGGTGATTTCAGAACGCTTGGCACGCTTGAAGTTATTTTCCCACCTCCGTTTGTCGAGTCTCCAGGGGCGACCCGAATCAGCTTATTTACAGATTTCGGTAATGTTTTTACAGATGTGTCAGACTTTGAAACTGAGGAATTAAGAGGGTCATACGGGCTTGCGTTTGTTTGGTTGGCACCTATTGGACCCCTGACATTCAGCGTTGCTGAAACTTTTAATGATTCCGAGGAAGACAGCATACAATCGTTCCAATTTACGATTGGGTCCATATTTTAACGGGTGTAGATTTGTGAATAAGGCAATCGCTGTTTCTAATGCCGGGCGTTTACTGACAAACTGGTTGACATGATGATCTTGCGCGTTGTCAGAAAAACTTCCTGTGGCTGAGTCTTGCAGGATAGGATTAAATAACGTGGTTACCCGATTCGTTGTTGTGTTGTTGTGGGGGCTCCATGCGACCGTGGGCCTTGCTGCTGATGTAAAAATTGGCTTTGTCGACATCCCTTATCTCATCGATGAAGCGCCACAAGCTCGTGCCGCAAGCATTCGTTTGGAGCAGGAGTTCGAACCAAGGCAAGCGGCGATCAAATCACGCAAGGCTGACCTCAACTTGTTGCGGACAAAGCTTGAAGATGAGGGTCTTGATCGAGCGGATCGAATCTCCACTGAACGAGAATTTAATAAAACCGAGCGTCGAGTTAAGCGCGACGAACAAGAGTTTCGAGAAGAACTTAACATTCAGAAGAATCAGGAGTTTAAGCAGGTGCGTGTTTACGTGTTAGACGCGATAGCGGCATTCGCTAAGCTTAATCAATATGATTTAATCATTAGCGACGGTGTTTTGTTTGCTAACAAAAAAATCGATGTGACGGAACAAGTGTTACTGCAATTGCAGCAGGCTGGTAACGCAGGATTCAATCAGTCAAATGAATCCAGTAAGTAGAGCTGCGTGATTTCCGGCCGAAGTTTTTCAGTGGGGCAGGTTGCTAAAGCCTTGGATGTAGCTCTGATCGGTGATCCTGAAACTCGAGTATCACGGATCGCGGCCGTTGAAAGCGCTGGTCCGGAAAGTATCACCTTTATTACGGGCCCCGGTTATCTTGAAGCGTTGAATAGATCACAGGCCGCCGCGGTGATTGTGCCGGATTCTCTGAGTGGTGAAACATCTATCGCAAGACTCATCAGCAGTAACCCTTATCTTTGCTATGCCCAATTGACTCGGTTTTGGGTGGATCACACAGAAACGAAAAGCGCTGCACATGTGCATGCCTCTGCGGCGATTGATCCATCAGCCATACTTGAAAGCGGAGTGTCTGTGGGTGCTAGCGTGACGATCGAGGCGGGCGCTAGTGTTAAGGCAAATGCTAAGATCGGCGCTGGCAGTTTTGTCGGTGCAGGGGTCTGTGTGGGTAGTAATACAGTGATCCATCCTAATGTGACAATCATGCATGGGGTAACGATAGGTGATGGCTGTGAGGTGCATGCTGGTGCCGTTATAGGGGCCGACGGTTTTGGCTGGGCTCCAAGCCGTGATGGTTGGGAAAAAATTCATCAACTAGGTGGTGTTCGTGTAGGTGACAGAGTAAGCATCGGTGCTTGCACCACGGTCGATCGAGGGGCGCTTGACGATACCGTGATTGGTGATGGTGTGATTTTGGATAATCACATTCAGGTAGCACATAATGTCACTATTGGAGAAAACACAGCGATAGCTGGTTGTACTGGAATTGCTGGAAGCACTCATATCGGCAGGGGTTGTCGCATTGGAGGGGCGGTATCGATAGTTGGTCACATCAGTATTTGCGACAACGTCTTAATTACTGCTAATTCGTTTGTTAACCGATCTGTAAAGAAGCCCGGTAGTTATTCATCGGGGTTTCCCCTCGAAGAATCAGCAACATGGCGTAAAAACGCGGTAAGATTACGAAAGCTCGACGAGTTCATTCGCGGCTTACGAAAAACAAAACACTAACTAACCCTGCAGGTGACAAGCGTTGCAAGAGTTAAGTATCACCGAAATTGTTAAGTATCTGCCGCACAGGTATCCGTTTTTATTGATTGATAAAGTCATAGAGACTGAGCCTGGCGTCAAGTTGACTGCAATCAAAAACATCACCATAAATGAGCCAATTTTCACTGGTCATTTTCCGCAATTTCCAGTTTTCCCCGGAGTGCTAATTCTTGAGGCAATGGCTCAAAGTTGTGCTGTATTTGCTTTTCGTCAGCTAGGCGGGTATCCATCTGAAGAAACTTTATACTTATTGGTGGGAATCGATAAGGCAAGGTTTAAACGCCAGGTAGTGCCTGGGGACCAGCTTGTAATAGAAGTAGTTTTGGAAAAAACCAGACGCGGAATATGGCGGTTTGCAGCCACTGGCCACGTTAGCGATAATCTCTGTTGTAGTGCAGAAATTTTAATTGCTAAAAACGAGATAGAGCTTTGATTCACCGCACTGCAATTATCGATGCTAATGCTCAGGTGCACGAATCCTGTGAGGTTGGTCCTTATGCAGTGATCGGTGCAGACGTAAAAATTGATAAAGGCACTATTGTAGGGCCACATGTCGTGATAAACGGGCCGACAACTATCGGTTCCGAGTGCAAGATCTTCCAGTTTGCTTCGGTTGGTGAAGATCCTCAGGACTTGAAGTTTGACGGTAAAGACAGTCGCCTTGAAATTGGCAGCCGTAATAGAATTCGTGAGTTCGTCACTATAAACCGTGGTACCGGAGGGGGTGGGGGAGTAACCAAAATCGGTGACGACAACCTGTTCATGGCTTATGTGCATGTGGCCCATGATTGTCTTATTGGAAGCCACACGGTGTTTGCCAACTCCGCTTCACTTGCCGGTCACGTTAGTGTTGATGATCACGCCATTCTTGGTGGCTTTTCATTGATTCATCAGTTTAGCCGTGTCGGCGCCCACAGTTTTTCTGGGATGGGGTCTGTGATCAACAAGGATGTGCCTCCTTTTCTATTAGTGACAGGGCATTATGCTCAAGCGAAAGGTATAAACAAGCAAGGTTTAAAGAGGCGCGGGTTTTCAGATGTTGAAATCACAGCGCTGCAAAAAGCGTTTGTCCGCCTGATCAGGCGTAAAGGTGTAATAAATGAAGAGTCCCTTGCTGAAGTGAAGCGATTGGCTGAAAAATATCCAGCTGTGGATCAGTTTGTCAGGTTTTTGCAAGATGGTACGCGCGGGTTTGTAAGTTAATTTAGGAGCGTAGCCACAGTTTTTATGGCGTTCACGAACCTAAATTTTTATCAACTTAAAGCGAGGGTTCTATCGCTATCTCTTTTGGCTTGGTTTTCTTTAACCACTGATTGAATCACCTTGCATAATTGCGCGGCTGCCCCTGCGGTACCTAGCCTGTTGCGAATTGCGATAAGTTCTGATTTTTGGCTGTTATGTAATTCATCATCGGATAACAGTTGGTCAGTGTGGCTGAAAAGCGTAGCAGCGGATACATCGTCTTGCAGGAGTTCAGTGACAACCTTACGTTCAGCGATTATGTTGGTCAGGCTGATGTACTCAATAGTGAGCCACCTTTTCACAACGGCATAACTCAGCTGGTTCATTCGGTAGGCCACTGTCATAGGTACGCCAAGTATCGCAAGTTCAAGGGTGGCGGTGCCTGACGCCACCATGGCTGCCTTGCAGCTTGCTAGTAGGTTATAGTCCTGAGTATTGATTAGCGTAACCTTGGCACTGCTTTCTTCGATGTGGTCAGTGATTAGCTTTTGTTGGATGGTTTCCGCGACAGGCAAGACAAATTCAATTTTTTCATGTTTCTCTTGAAGTTGTGTTGCCGCATCGAGCATCAGGGGTAGCAAAGAGTTAATTTCATTTTTGCGACTGCCCGGTAGCAGGGCCACCAGTGGGCCGGGGTGCTGTGATACGGTGCTGTTACTGGCATTGATAAGCTTGGTGTTGTCCAGGAGTGGATTTCCAACAAACGTGGTGGGGATATTTACGGCTTCGAATATCTTCTTTTCGAACGGTAGAATCACTGCCATGTGATCGACAAGCTTGGCCAGCTCCTGCAGTCGGCCAGGGCGCGATGCCCAGACTTTTGGGGCGATATAATAAATGACTGGAATACCTATCGACCGCGCTTCGGCAGCGAGCTTCATGTT
>JALZUX010000410.1 GCA_023301405.1 Granulosicoccaceae bacterium
TTTATGATGGCTGGCAAGAAGCAGAGCCTGAGCTTAAACTGGTGACCCAAATCAGTACTGATCATGCGAAGACCATCATTTCGTATAATCAATCACCCGACATTCCGTTTGACCAATCTATAAATCCTTATCGCGGCTGTGAGCACGGCTGCGTTTATTGCTTTGCACGCCCCACACACTCTTACCTGGGCTTATCTCCAGGGCTGGACTTCGAAACCAGGCTATTTCAAAAACCGCACGCCGCTGAGTTACTGGAAAAAGAACTACAAAAAAAGAACTACCAGGTAAAAACAATCGCACTTGGCGTGAATACCGATGCCTACCAGCCAATAGAAAAAGACCTAATGATTACTCGGGACTTACTTAAAGTACTGCACACCTATAAGCACCCCGTATCGATCATCACTAAATCTGCTCTGATAGAGCGTGACATAGACATACTAAGTGACATGGCACGCGATGGCCTATGCAGTGTTATCGTAAGCCTAACCACTCTTGACAAACATTTGTGTCGAATAATGGAACCAAGAGCGGCGGCGTCACAGCGACGGCTTCGCACCATTAAAACGTTAAGCGACGCTGGCATTCCAACCGGAATTTTATTCGCACCAGCCATTCCTTTTATCAACGATAATGAACTTGAAAGTATTCTTAAGGCGGCTGCTGAACATGGCGCAACAAGCGCGGCCTACATCGTTTTAAGGTTACCGCATGAGCTAGTCAACATCTGGACTGACTGGCTTGAACAGCACTACCCCGACCGGGCGCAGCGAGTGATGAAAATAGTCAAGCTGATGCGCAACGGCAAAGATTATCAGGCAAGTTTTGGTGAACGGATGACGGGCACCGGAGACTTCGCACAACTTTTAAACGCCCGCTTTAAACTGGCACTCCGTAAACATAAGCTACAACGCAGATCAGACCCACTGAATACCACCCTTTTTTCACCGCCCGGCGCTCAGCTGGATTTGTTCAGCCGGGAAGCGACCTCTACACATGAATGAATCATCACAGCCCGTCGCATTTCATCGCAACGCTAAAGTTGACACCAACGCCTTGCGTAAAGACCACATTATTCTTTGCACGCTCAATGCAAAGTACATTCATGCATCGTTGGGACTCAGGTACCTGCAGGCAAACATGGGGGATCTTATATCGTGCACGTCACTTTGCGAATTCACCATTAATCAGCGCCCCATGGATATCGCAGAAACTCTAGTAGCAAAAAAGCCTGAAATAATAGGCTTTGGGGTTTATATCTGGAACATCAGACAAACCACCGAACTGATCTCACTGATACGCACCATTGCACCCGAGATCACTATAATAATCGGTGGTCCCGAGGTAAGCTACGAATATGAAGACACTCAAATATTTAACTATTGTGATTACCTGATCACGGGACAGGCTGATTTCGCCTTTACAAAGCTGTGCGCAGAACTGCTGAACAGTAACGACCTACACACCGAAAGCCCTAAAATCACTAACGCTGTTCAACCCCCGGTAAACCAGCTTTGCTCACCCTATCACCTGTACACATCAGATGATCTTAGCAATCGAATAATGTATGTCGAAGCTTCCCGCGGGTGCCCTTTCAAATGCGAATTTTGCCTTTCAGCGCTTGATAAAACCGCGTGGCCATTTACGCTTTCCAGCTTTCTGGCTGATATGGCATCACTTTACGATCGTGGCGCCCGGCAGTTTAAATTTGTTGATAGAACGTTCAATCTGAAAATTAAAAGCTGCATTGAAATACTGCATTTCTTTCTCGAGCGCATGAGTGATGATTTGTTTTTACACTTCGAGGTTATACCCGACAAACTTCCCGATGAGCTGAAAACGGTACTGCAGCAGTTTCCACCTTCAACACTACAATTCGAAGTTGGCATTCAATCTTTTAACCCCGCAGTGCAAGACACCATCAGTCGACGGCAAGATGACGTAAGGACCGTGGATAATCTGCAATGGCTACGTCAAAACACCAACGCTTATATTCATGCAGATTTGATCTTCGGATTACCAGGGGAAACACTGCAAAGCTTCGCTGCGGGCTTCAACAGGCTAGTAGAGTTGGCCCCCCATGAGATCCAAGTAGGAATCCTGAAGCGACTACGCGGCACCAAGATATCGCGACACACTGATGAATATCAGATGCGATACGCCCCTGAAGCTCCCTACCAACTCCTGAGTAATCGCGACATCGACTTCCCGACGCTGCAAAGATTACAACGGTTTGCACGCTACTGGGACCTGATCGCCAACTCATCTCGGTTCAGCCACAGCCTGCCACTCATTTTAGAGCAAGGTGCCTTTGACCGATTTTGGCAACTATCAGAATGGATATTCACCAACAGCGGCCAGACGCACAAAATCTCCCTTCTACGGTTGTTCGAATTGATCCACGCGGGCGCACTAGCACTTAAACTGTGCAATGAATCGACTCTGTCAGCAACGCTGCAATCCGACTATCTGGCCACTGGCGAACGCCGAGTCCCTGGTTGGCTTAACAAAGCGGTCGCTAATGGCGATACTGCAATATCAACACAAAGTCATAGCAAGCGGCAATCCCGCCACACTAAAACCGTAAACCCCCTTGCCAATAAAACCACAACAAGCTGAAGAATTCAGCCAATAAAAACTCCGAGGCGCGTACTACATCGCAACTTTATTGAAATTGCCTGCTACAATTAGCCGCTTGCTATTCGTAATTCACATCGGAGAATAATCGATGGTTGACGTAACACTCCTAACCTTGCTCATCTACATTGGGATCGGCATGATTCTGGGCTTAATCCTTGGACCAATGCTGAAGAGCGGCGGTTTTGGCTGGTTTGGTAATTTATGCTTGGGGCTACTGGGTGCATTTATCGGTGGGCTTATAGCAACCTTCGGAAGCTTCGTTGTAGACAACAACCCCCTGATGAACGCTATGGCTGCCGCGGCCGGTGCTGTTCTACTCACTTTGGTGGTTGCAATATTTAAAAGGCGCTAACTACAAGCCTTCACATCACGCACATTTTAAAGGCTAACCGTTCTGGTTAGCCTTTTTTTATTGTGCTGCCACTCTCCAACGGGCCTACCTTCCGCATTTTCTCTCCGCTTTATTAACGACCCTAGCTTAAGATTTTATCAGCCAAATCTGCACGGTCAGTAACGATCCCGTCAGCCCCTTTCTGCCACAAGTCCATCATTTGTGAAGGTTTATTTATTGTCCAATAGTTTATAGAGGCATTCACGCTGTGAACCGCCTGGATAAAATGCTTACCTGCCAGCGGAATGCAAAAATAACTCATTGGCAATTGAAATAATTTCACTGACACGGGCACAGGCCCTTTTTGCCCCTTCAGATACCACCAATAAAACCGCTTTACATCCGCCATTCCAGCACTGGTATACAACCATGGGTGGCGTTCCCGGCAATGAGTTAGCACGTCGTCATGAAAGCTCGCTACCACCGACCGGTCAACGGCCTGGTACTGGGCGATCACTTGGGCCACAGCATCAACCGCAGCCGCTTCATTGTCTTTTATATCAATATTTACCCGCACAACCGGGTATTGCTCAAACAGTTCACCGAGGGTTAACAGCGTTACTCCACGCCCTCTGAACGGGTATCCATCAGGAGCGGTCTTTTCAGTGGCATTTTTAAACCAGTAAGCGGCATCTAACACCTTCAACTCACCAAGCCCTATATTTCGGACAACACCAGCGCCGTTAGTAGTACGATCCAAAGCGTCATCATGAATCACAATTACCTGACCGTCGCGACTTAATCTGACATCGATTTCAAGCACGTCAGCATTATGTGCCATTGCGAAGTCAAACGCAGGCGCAGTATTTTCCGGTGCCATGGTGCTCGTCCCACGGTGGGCAAGCAGTAAAGGTCTTTCTGTCTGGCTGGTAGTCAATCGGTTTTACCTGTTCTATCAACATAACCCTTGCAGCCGGGCAGCTTTCAACATTTTCGCTGGTAAAGGCTCCACCCTGCCTGCATCACGCGCCAAGGTGGCTGTCAGCGAACTATAATCTACTGCGGGCGTGGTCTTTCGGCTAGCTGTTACGATCAATCTTGTTAACGAAGAGCAACTATTCATCTCTATTGATCGAAATATCTCGATCGAAATCGCACACCGGAGCTCAAAACCCTAGGTCTCGGACAGCCAACTAGAGTTGTTCAGATACTCACAGGAAGGCTATCATGGTTATTCAAGCAGCAGTTTACAGCTCGCCAACCTTTTATTAATTCAACGGAGATTATCCTTTTGGAAATACAGTCTTGCGGCGCAGCACAGGAAGTCACTGGCTCCTGCCATCTGATCAAAGTAGCTGGCAAAAATGTACTACTTGATTGTGGATTAATACAAGGACGGGCAAAAGATGAAGCTCGCAACCGCGACCCCTTTCCGTTTGATCCATCCACGCTTGATGCTGTAATTTTAAGCCACGCTCATATTGACCACAGCGGGCGCTTACCGCTGCTGATCAAGGGCGGGTTTAACGGGCCAATTTATACCCACACAGCCAGTGCCGACCTATGCGACACCTTACTCAAAGACTCGGCCTATATAAATTATAAAAATACCCAATGGGAAAACAAAAAACGCGAGCGCGAAGGCAAAAAACCACTAGAGCCGCTGTATGAAAAGGGCGATGCCGAAAAAGCACTCACTCTATTCGCACCACTTGAGTACGGTGAAAAAGTAGAAGTTGTTCCCGGGGTCACCATCTGCTTATCAGATGCCGGGCATATTGTTGGATCGGCAATCGTTGAAATCTGGCTTAAAGAAAACAAACTTGAACGCAAAGTAGTTTTCAGCGGTGACCTGGGCCATCGAGGCACAGCGATTCTCAAAGATTTCACAATGATCGACGAAGCTGATCTGGTGCTAATGGAAAGCACCTACGGCAACAGAATCCATCGCCCTTGGCAAGAAACCTTTGATGAAATTGAAGATATCGTCAAAAAAATCAAAGACAAACCTGGCAACGTGCTTATTCCAGCTTTTTCAGTGGGTCGCACACAAAACATTTTATATATGTTCGCAAAGAACTATGAGAAATGGGGCCTACAAGACTGGGAGATCTTTCTCGACAGTCCAATGGCAATTGAAGCAACCGACATTTACCTGCGACATCACCAACTCTACGACGAAGAAGCTTCAAAATTCTGGCAGGATCGAGGCAGTCTGATGGGCATGCCTAATCTGACGTTCTCACGCAGTTCCGCTGACTCAATGAAGATAAATAAAATAAAAAACGGAGCCATTATCATCGCTGGCAGCGGCATGATGACCGGCGGCAGGATAAAACATCATATCAAGCACAATATCTGGCGGCCTGAATGCCATTTAATTGTGACCGGCTATCAGTCGCACGGCACCATGGGCCGAAAGCTCGTTGAAGGCGCAAAGCGCATAAAGCTCTGGGGGGACAAAATAAAAGTAAAAGCACAAATCCATACCATCGGCGGGCTATCGGCACACACAGATCAAAAGGGCTTGATCGATTGGTACAGTAACTTCAAATCCCGTCCACCAGTCTTTCTGGTACACGGTGAAGCCGATACCATGAAGGTACTGCGAAAGAAAATGCGAAAAGACCTGAATGCTCCCGCACACATTGCACGCTCGGGACAGACTATCGACCTGGCAAACCTTGATCAGTACCGATAAGTCTATTACTCCAATAAAAAACGGAGACCCGGTCAGCTCAAGTACCTTGCCCGTGTAACGGGCAAGGGTGGGTGTTCAATGGTAGTTCAGATACTCCTGAACCTAGATCTAAAAGACCCAGGCTCTTGCGACAATCAATCCTTCAACCCGCTAGCCGCCAGAATTTTTTTCACCTACGAAGTGGGTTCAGCCAACAGATGCTCTCGTGGATTTGCTTGGGTTTCTTCATCAAACTGCTTCAGTAAATCCAACGCTTGCTCCGTTAGAATCTCAGGCACTTGAACTTGCACCACAACATATTGATCCCCTGCAGGACTGACCGGAAGCCCCCTGCCACGTAGCCGCAAACGTGTTCCCCCTGCCGTGTTGGCAGGAATCACCATTGCCACCTCACCACCAAGCGTCGGCACGCTTAGCTTCAAACCGGTAGCACTTTCATGTGGCGTTATAGGCAAATTAAGCGTGATATCAGCGCCGTGAGCCTCAAAGAACTGGTGCTTCTTCAGCTTAATAGTCACAATCAAATCACCTGCAGGCCCGCCGTTCAGACCGGGTCGGCCCTGAGAGCGCAATCGAAGTTGCCGCCCATCGATTACACCGGCAGGGATCTTCACACTTAGGGTTTTTGCGGCTTGACCTGCTCCGGCCGGTATTTTGAGGTTGGTCTTGCCGCCGCCATAGGCGTTTTCCAGCGCGACCATCACTCTTAGCTTTATGTCATCACCTTGCTGAGGCCGCCTTCTGGCACCTGCCTGCCCAAACCCGGCGTGCTGACCTTGGCGACCAAAGCCGCCACCACCGGCTGCAGCACCAAAGATTGATTCAAAAAAATCACCGAATTCTCCACCACCACCAAAGCCCCCCGGATTAAACCCACCACCGGCATTACCACGGTGAGGCTGTTGAAAGTCATCACCTTTACGATAGCCGTGCTTTTTTAGCTGATCGTACTCGGCGCGACGTTTCTCATCCCGTAGCGCTTCATGGGCCTCATTCGCCTCTTTAAATTTTTCCTCAGCGTTACTTTCACTGCTGACATCTGGATGATACATACGCGCTTTTTTACGATAAGCACGCTTTATTTCATCTTGGGTAGCGGTCTCTGAAACCCCTAAAATTTCGTAGTAGTCTTTAAATTTCATTTTCTCAATATTCTGGCAATATCTAAGGCTGTATCGCGTCGAAACCGCCTTACAATAACTGTTAATATAGCGCTAATATGGCAGCTCTCAAGATGCAAAGCCAGTGTATCCCGCACATTACAACACTTTTCAATTTGCCCCGTTTACTGATTTTTCATGCAAATATCTATTGTCATCCCGACCTACAATCGCTCAGCCATTATTTGTCGCGCGATTGATTCAGTGTTGCGACAAACCCGCCCGGCAGATGAAATAATTGTGGTCGACGACGGATCAACAGACAACACATTAGACCTGCTTAAAGCAAAGTATTCTAAACAGATTACCATTATTGAATCAGCCGAAAACTCAGGAGTAAGTGCGGCACGAAATATCGGTATCAAACACAGCAACGGTGATTGGATAGCACTACTGGATTCAGACGATGAATGGCTAGACACCAAGCTAGCCGCGCAGCAGCACGCACTACAACAAAACCCGCACCCGCTTTGCCACACCGAAGAAATATGGATCCGTAACGGCAAGCGCGTAAACCAAATGAAAAAACACGCCAAACAAGGGGGCGATATATTTGAAAACTGCTTACCATTGTGTGCAATTTCGCCTTCTTCTGTGCTGATACACAAAGAACTCCTAGACAACATCGGTGGTTTCGACGAATCGCTTCCCGCTTGTGAAGACTACGATCTATGGCTAAGAATATGCGCTGAGCACTCCGTGCTATTTGTAGACACACCACAGTTACTTAAATACGGAGGCCATGCAGATCAACTGTCAAGGCAGTATTGGGGCATGGACAGGTTTCGGCTAACCGCATTGCAAAAAATCATCAAATCCGATCGCCTTAACCCCCAACAAAGACAAATGGCTATATCTTGTCTTGTAAAAAAAACACTAATACTACAGGCAGGAGCGTTAAAACATAATAATGTTGAAATGATCAATCTATGCAAAACGTTGCTTGGTCAGTACCAAAGCGAGCCTCAACATTCAACCAACGAAGAAACAGGATCATGATAAATTTTGTCATAGCGCTGTATGCCGAAGCCAAACCTGTTATCGACTACCTGGGACTGAAGAAATTACAGGCATGGCAGCCATTTCCGATCTACGCATCTGAACGTTATCACCTTATTGTCAGCGGCGTTGGAAGATGCAATAGTGCTGCTGCTACAGCATGGCTCGCCAGCCTGACCAATTCAGACCATGCTGACTCTAACGATGTCTGGCTTAATCTGGGCATCGCAGGCCACAGCGTCGAACCGCTCGGAAAGATGATGTGCTGCCATAAAATCACCGAGCAATCCACAACCAAAAGCTGGTATCCGGTACAGATAAAATCATCAATAGAGAGCTCAGATTTATTAACCGTTGATCAGGTAACAACCACATACACTAAGCACTCACTTCACGACATGGAAGCCAGTGGCTTTTATGCAACGGCGTTACGATTCACTACTTCAGAATTAGCTCAATGCTTGAAAGTCGTGTCAGACAACAACCAAAACTCAATCGAAAATATAAACAAAGAACTTGTCAACAGACTGATAAGCGATAACCTGCCCAGCATCACGACAGCCGTTGATAGCCTTATGGAACTCTCTTTCGACAGCCTTCCCCCTGACATTCACCACCTGGAACAACCCATCGCAGAACATTGGCGATTTTCAGTAACACAAGCCAGACAACTACAACGATTGCTACACCGCTACTGCGTTATCGTCGTCGATGAAGCTAGTCCGCTAACCACACAACTCCAATCAGAAAATTTCACTCAAGCATCACAGGTGTTAGGGTTCATTAAAAATAAACTGGATCAACACTTGGTTGAATTATCCTGATGATCGAAAACATCTACATAGAAGAAGAAATTTTCGATCACCCCAGAACTCGTAAAATAGTCTCAAGATATCCCAACGCTTCCATCATTAAATGCGAACGATATGGCAACGTCTTTAATAGTAATGCCCAGAATTTTCGCATTCAAAAAAAGCAACCTTCCCTGATACTTGCTAAGAAAAATTCTGGCCGAATTCTGGAGACGCCAGTGGGCTACGGGATTGGCGGCACCAACAACTATTACTTTTCCCATATGCTTAACTGTCTGTATGACTGTCGCTACTGTTTTTTGCAGGGTATGTATCGATCAGCCCACTATGTGGTTTTTGTAAACTACGAAGATTTCCTAGACGACATCACACAACTATCAAATCAAACAACAGAGCCAGCCTGGTTTTTCTCGGGCTATGATTGCGATAGCCTTGGCATGGAACCAGTAACAGAATTCATGAGTTATGCTTTGCAGAAATTCTCTAATCTGGGTAATGCTCACCTCGAAATAAGAACCAAAAGCACCCAGATTCGTACGCTTCTTAACCATGAGGCATTTGACAATTGCGTGGTCGCCTATAGCTTCACTCCAGCTAAAATAGCCAACGCCCTTGAACACAAAGTGCCGTCATTCAACAAGCGTGTGAACTCGGCGGAAAAGCTTCAAAAACTAGGATGGAATATTGGACTGAGGCTTGATCCAATTATATATACAGATACTTTTGAATCTGATTATTCGGGCATGCTGCAAACAATTTTTGCTAAACTCGATGCCCGTAAAATTCACTCGGTCAGTTACGGTCCGTTTCGACTGCCAAGAGACTTCTTTAAAAAAATGG
The DNA here is from genome assembly GCA_023301405.1 of Granulosicoccaceae bacterium. GTDB lineage: Bacteria > Pseudomonadota > Gammaproteobacteria > Granulosicoccales > Granulosicoccaceae. Next base: position 9,484 of record JALZUX010000410.1, read on the forward strand.
TAAAACTCTACCCACGCGAGAAACTATTTGCAGGGCCATTAACCGAAAACGGAAAGCTAGTATCTTACGAAAAAGACTTGGAAGAGAAGTGCCAACACTTCCTAAATAGTGAACTGCTCAAATATATTGATCAGTCTCAGATTTTTCCGTGCTCCTAGGCGGCACGCACCCGCACAATGCATCAGAGTCAGTATACGGACCTACCGAGTGCTAGAAATCCAGCAGAATGACTGCGTAGACCTTCTTCACCAATGACGACCAGACTATCGATAGAATCACTTTTGTTACTCGATTGCTCACTCGTCAATGTGACCAATGCAAGCTCAGGCTTGCCTTCGAGACCCAACGCCCATTCAGTGAATTTTTTGGTAATTAAACTGCTTTCTTCCTGCCACCATTGCGAATTACTCCAAAGCAGGCTACGTCGATTACCAACCCACGACGGCAACATTTTCTGATAACGTCGATCCATTAACTTTAAAGCAGAATAGCGAACAGGACCGTAACCAAAAAACGACGCTACCCTTCCAGAGTTATTAGTCGACGCGGCGAACTGCATAAACTTCCAGGAAGCTTCCGGGTTTTCCGTGTCACTGGGAATTGCCCACAAGCTCATTTCGGTAACGGCCGCATCCCACAATACCTCTAACTGCTCTGATTGTTGTAGGGCGTTTCGGATAAGGCTATCACTACCCATCATCGCAAATGCGGCATGGCCGGACTGTATTAGCTCTAACGCCTCATCGTCGTTGTTAACCCATACGATATGTTCTTCGATCATTTTCAGTTTTTGATCAATTAAAGCCCATGACTCCTCAACATTATCAAGTGCAGAATATATGTCTGACAGGGCAACGCCACTGGCGACCAACGCCCATTCAGCAAGAGCTTTCGGGGACTGCCTTATAGCACGTCTACCAGGAAAGGTTGCTACATCAAAGAAGTCAGCAATCAAATGTGGCTTTTCGCTAGCGTTGTAACGATTTTTATCAAACGCTACGACGGTCGACCACAGAGAATGCCCAATTGCACAGGGTTGCAATGTATTTGGTACAAAATCATGAATTACGCCTTGATCGCTGGGAATTTCATCAAGTCTGTCTAGAGGCAACAACAAAATCTGGCCGGTATCGCATGCCTCGACCGCCTCGGACAAAGAAAGCTCAACGATTCCGGGCACTGTACCAGCGTTACTTTCTGTCTGCCCTTTGGTTTTGTGCTCTACCGTCATGTCAAAATTTACAGAAAACGGTTGAAGTATTTCTGTGGTAATCACATCACCATGTGCCCCACCCCATGTAGAAACAGTAAGGGGACTACCGAATCCGGAAATACAAAAACAGGTGGCCAATGTCGCTACCAACCGAGGAATTATAGTCATAGCCTCTTCTTTTGAAACGGGCCGACTCTTTTCTACGTGGTCGGCTTAAACACTCCCTTAAAAGTAGCAGTCATCACACGTTCAACAACGTGTTTGGTTAAAAAAAACCACAAATATCAGTTTTTAGCCAGTAAAGCACAATCAATTATTAATAGATGGCAACCAGACATTGCAGACGAAATTCCCTCAACTATACATACAGTGCAACCCTGGGAGCATGGCCCAGTGATCGACGAACTGGTGCGAGAATGATCTACCAGTTAGCTGTTGTGATCTACTTTT
>JALZUX010000411.1 GCA_023301405.1 Granulosicoccaceae bacterium
CCGCCCACCCCTTAAATGTACTTAAAGGGCCAATCAGAACGCACCCTGTATGATGACTCAATATTAAAGTCAGCCTTTAAGTTTGCCTCACCCTTCTTAACAATAAAGAGATTTGGATACACGCATACTGATTCGATTATTTGAGAGTTAGTTCCTAGCGCCATTACTGCTTCAAACAACAAATTGGTCAACCCAGGAGAACCGTTGCGACCATGCGATGTATTTTGTGCCGCAGGGGAGTGTGGCCAACTCCAATCCTCGACGATATAGTGCGATCCTGCCTTCATGTGGGGAAAAATGATCTCAAATGATTTTTTAGATAACTCATAATCATGAGATGCATCATCAATAACCAAATCAATACCAGATGAAAAATGGTTTTTTACTATTTTTTCAATTTCACCACGATCAGCCTGATCCATATCGTAATAACAAGATGCGCTATCCGCTAAATCGTTTACTTGAATATATTCATCAAGCGCTCCAATTCGCTCTTTAGATTTTTCTATTGCTACAAAAGCCTTCGGATCAAAAAACTCCAGGAAAAAAGCTGCACTGCCGCCATAGAAGATACCTAATTCAAGAATACTATCGATCGTATTATTATTTCTGAGATCAATGTATTGCTCAAAAAAATTCTTCTTCTTTACAACAGTAAAAGTTTCCAGTGATGAAGGAACTCGTTCTTTAGGGCCCCTGGTGTCACAAAAGAACTTCTGTCCGCCAACTGAGAAGGTATTTTCACCCGTCCAGATCATTTTTGACATTTATATTTCTCAAATAAAAAGTAAAGTTTTAAGCTACCAATTTCTCAATCAGATTACTGCTATATTGCGCGACAGAGAATTTGTCACTTGGTACCACTTTGGCCATAAACCGCTCAGCGAGTTCCGTAACAAGGTAATCTGGCTTGTGTTCATCAACCAAATCCCAATCAACATTTGAACTCCAAATAAAATGTACTTTACGATAAGTCTCTGCAAACATCCCAGTAAGAAGATGCAGCCGATATTCTGAAAACGAGTCGCCAAACAACATCAGAGTACCATCTACTAACGGCTTATGGTTTTCGAATATCACATAAGAACCGGTGTGCAGCCCTGCATCGTTTGTTCTATTATTTTTTTCTTTATATTGAACAATCTCATTTGCGTAAACTCGCTTAACATTGTCAGAGGCGGTATAGAAAAACACTTTTTCCGCAAGCGGGGGATCATATTTGCCACCTAAATCCATTACCGTCCAACTTTCCTCTTTGGGGCCATCCAAAATATCTGGGTTTATTGGCAAATTTAGCTTTGCCTGTGTCATCTGATAAACACTAAAGGCTCCGTAAAAATTCCAATGACTATCGGTTTTTGAATAAATTTTGTAGTGTTCTTTCTGACTTCGTAGATAATTTGCAGGATTCAACCAATTACTGCCCCTAACTTTTTCATCTAAAACGCCCTCCACCTGCACAGCCGGCGAGTTATCAATCAACACCTCGTGCTCTGTTTTTTCCGGGTATATCGCTAATTTTTCGGGTGCAGAAATATGCAGGTACCGTATACCTTTCTCAGAGCATAACGTTGCACGGTTACTAAGGAGCAAACCCCATTGATCGAGAGTTAACGCTAATATTTTTTTATCCTTAAGATAGTAATCACCAACGCTGTTTGACCCCTCTATCAGGAATACCCAGCCATCTGCAAACAATTCGATATCTTCAGACATGTTATTGGGTCACGCACTCAATTGCTGCGTTTCGGCAAAAAACCTCATAATCTGGATATAGATAAAGCTGTAACTTCCTTAGCGTTTCTGCTGACACTTGATCTGTAGTTGTTCCAGCCGAATACTTCACTTGTTCGAAAAAAACAGACTCATAAAGCTCTAACCCAATATGCGATTGAACCTTATTCATAGCTTCGTGAGGTTGAGAACGTAACTCACTATTGGTTACCACTAACAAGTTATCACCAAAAATACTTTTAAAATGCTTATACCGACCGCTATAACAGGAGAAACTTAACACATGAAAAAGATGTGTTTGCTCTGGCGTAGTACACTTCAACGCCTCGGAATAGGACATATTAAAAAACCGCTCCGGACCCATTTCCTTTAGATAATCAAGCTTGTTAACCATGCAGTAATGATTATAGTGGGAGATTGCTCTTTCCACAGGATCTCTTACTACTAATATGAGCTTAGCGGTCGGCAAATCTCGAGCAATCATCTTTGGGATTACGCCGCCTGCGTCCATATCAAAATAAGTTGGACTAGCCTCCCCGGTGATCTGCCCTTCTTCTAAATCCGCAAAATGCTCTTTGTACCACGACTCACCTTTATCGTAATTCAGACTAAAGTAGTGAATTTCCTTTTGCTTGGCTGCAACAACCTGTGGATGGTCACAAATGAAATCATGAAGAATAGTCGTGCCACCCTTCATAGTTCCTATGATTAGGTATGCTGGAGAATTCACGATGAGGCTAACCTCATTTTCCCTGTTAATTGCGAAGGTAAAACTGTAGATCCCGAAGAGTGATCACGTTGCAAATCCAACAATGAGACTAACCCTAGATATTGTTCGCTAAGCAAGTCATCAGATTCAATTGGAGCAGAACCTGGTAAAGAACCAAACAATTCTTCATATGTATTTTCTATACTATCTAAAGCGGCAATCAAAGCTTCTTCGGAGATGGATTCAGAGTGACGCTTTTTCAACTCAGTTATCACCTGTATCATCTCAATTACTACTTTTGATTTCTCTTGTAATGCACGTCCTACTACACTTTTTCGATGACGTCTGTGATAATTGTAAGGTGCATCAATATAGCTAACAGCACCTTTCATACATAGGTCAATCCAGAAAAGCCAATCGCCACTGATATTAAGGTTCCCTAACCCGTCGATGGCCTCTGCTGCCATTGACTTTCGAAATAAAACCGCACTGGCATTCATCACTGCATTGCGCCTTGACATCACATTATTTACGAAAACTGAGCCTTCCGCTTTAAAGCTACTTTCAAAATAATCGCCAAATTGGGTAGCGTAATATTCCTTATAAGTGGCACCATGACTACAACCAAATTCATCAACCATAATAGAATTACAGAATGCAATAGATACACGCTCGTCCTGAAGTTCAGATGACATACGTCTTAGAAAATCATGATCGCAATAGTCATCAGCCTCTGCTATCCATATTAAGTCCCCCGATGCTTCTTCTATCCCTTTTTTCCATTGCAGAAATAGATTTCCAGAATTAGTTTCGTTTTGTATAATTTTAATTTTCGTGGCGTACTTAGATTCGAATTCAGAAATTATTTCTAAGCTTCTATCAGTTGAAGCATCATCTAGTACAATAACCTCATCTGGAAATTTAGACTGTTCGAAAACTGTTTTTAGCCTTAGCCGCAGATACTGTGCATAGTTGTAGTTAGGCACAATAACCGATATTTTTAAATCACTGGAAATATCAGAATCGACGAAGCCTTTTTGACACAACTCTAGAAGACGATTTATGTAGCTTGTGTACCCAAATTTTTCTTTTGCTACCCCAGAATTCCGCTGAGAGATTGCACTGAGCTTATCGTCGTTAGTGAGTAAGTCTTTTATTTTTATGGAGTAATTATCCAGATCTCCAAATTGTACGATCCCACCTGAGCTGTCATCAACGATAGAATGATACCCACCACAGTCGGCAAAGCCAAAAACAGCCAATCCCGCATTCATAGCTTCCATCAAAACACTGGGGAATGGATCTTCACGAGAGGTAAGGGCAAATATATCACCTCCGATTAATATTCGACCAACGTCTTCCCTGAACCCAGTTACAATCAGCTTCCCGTCAGGCAATTGGTTAATGTCTCTTTGAAGATAACTTCTTATACTTTGGTCAATATCTCCTATCCATATAAAATAGGTCTCAGGATTATCCCTGACAACTATTGATGCAAGCTGTACAAATAAATCTATGCCTTTTCTTATATCGCCGTAACCACACCCAATAACAACTTTCGATTGAGTCGGTATGTTGAACTCGCGTCGAACTTCCTCTCGAACAATGCCTGCGGATTCCAGGAAAGTATTTGACCTTATACCCTGCGAATAGATATGAACCTTACTTTGGGATGTTTTTATTTTTTCTAAGAATTTTTCAGCGACATAATCTGATGCAAATACTATTGAGTTTGAATATTTCGAGAGTGTTCTACAGTTTTCGGCCAAATTGTACTGCTCAATTAGACTCGGTAACTCATGGATAAGCGAAACAACATTGTAGCCACTTTCATGAAGTATTTCTGTAAGGTCTCCTGTAACACACGTATTGCAAATTGCCTTATTGGCACCTTTAGCTTGATAGTCTTTAACTATTGACTTGAAAATCTCAGATCTATTTTCAAAATCTGAAAGTATATAAACCTTCCCATATTGCTCATATTGGGAAACCAGCTCTCCTCCTTCTTTTAGAATTACTACTACGCGCTTTTTCTTTTGACGCACTAGGTTTTGCAGCATGTATAAGAAATTTATTTGTGCACCATTCTTGTGTGCATCATGCCCAACCATTATGATGCTTTCATTGCCACTAATTTCATCAATTAAAGGCTTACATACATTATTTCTCCAATACGTACTCTCATTGTTCCATAACGCTACGCGCTTTGCCCTTCGGCTAGCGCCTAGTAACTCATAACCATAATCAGCATCTGGCTCTAAAGTAGACCCTTCAGCCCATTCATTCCAAGCATTTACAAAAACTACCGGGTCTGTTTGCTCGACCAATGCCTTTCGCATATTTGTCTGAAGCCATTGCTGGTACTTCTCTACCGAGAAATGGCCATAAACGTGGGCCTGTTTCCCTCGTCTCGCCGTATTATCCCATGCCAACATACACGTGCGATGGAGATTATATTTTTCCTTCGGCCTGGCAATCGCACAGTCAGCAAACTCTTGATACGAATATACTTTCCCATTGAAGTCATCCACTAGACCATCAACCCTAAGCACTTCTACATGAGATCCTTCAGGCTTGTCTTTACTTTTGGGGATAGCATGTGGCGGAAACTCTAAAGCCGCGTCATACCCGAGTTCAGTGGGGTCACCAAATCCAAATGACTGCACTGCACATATATATATCTCTCCTAAGCCCTGCGACCTACAGTACTCCCTCCAAGCATTCGTAGTCTGGTTTGTTTTATCCAGTTTCTCAGCACAATACACTATTAGAAGGGGTTTTCCTTCAATACGAATATAGTCCTCATTAGAGATAACTGGATAGACATCCTCTATAAACCTGAGATTCATTTCAAGGGTGTGAGTGGTAGAAAGCAAAACTTCGCCAGTCATTCCATCCCAACTGCGAGTCCAGTCTTCATTCACCCAACATATGCAAAACGGAAATGGTTTAGTTTTCTTATCAAGTATATTTTGGAGCGGCTTTTCCAGTATTTTTCGACCATTAAACCAATAGTAGTAAAAACAAAAACCGTTTATACCATATTCCTCTGCTAGCGTTGTTTGCTTGTCATATACCTCTGGCAACCTTAGGTCATAATACCCATTTGCAGTAGGCAGTCTAGGCTGGCTATGTCCATTCCACATACTTTTGGCGGCGGCTACATTACGCCACTCGGTAAACCCCTCTCCCCACCACTCATCGTTCTCTGGAATTGGGTGGTACTGAGGAAGGTAAAACGCTATTGTACGAACAGTATTTGCTATAGTGGAGTTTAAGCAGATTGCCTCAAACCGTTTTAACCTTTCATCTCCGGGAAGGCTTTCCTTCCAACTAGCTACTAAAAAACTCGCCTGATCAACTAGGTTATTCTTTATTAAATGTTTCAGTTTACGGGTTATAGGCAACGTAGCGTTTTTGTCGAGTTCATGTGAAGCTGTAAAAAGCTCAAATCCAAGGGAGTATTCCCCCAATTTCATTAAGAAATCACCCAAGAGTCGTAGGTCACGCGCACTGCTCTCAAGGCTATCCACCATGGCGTCTTTATGCGCCATTATGGACTGCACCACATGACCAGTTGCTGCACTCGATGTTGATAACTGAATGGACCGCCAAGCTAACTCAAAAGAAAACTCTTCTTCTAGTGCATCCGCTAATAGTGTACTGGCTTTCTCATAATTACCAATTTTTTCCTGAACATTGGCATATCCCACAATAGCCCAAACTGGTATTTTCTGACTGTATTTAAATACATTTTCATAGTGAAACGCTGCTTCGGAAAAACGATCTGACTTACAGTAGCAGTCAGCTAGCACACCATGAAGGGATCCATTGGCACTCCACTTATTTAAGGCGATGACCAAAATAGTTTCAGCACTTTCATAACATTCGTTGTCTAAAAGTGATTTACAACCCTTTAATATTTCAGGTAATGAATGAGGCAACTCACTATCCTCATTTTCAATCTGGGTAAAATCACGTACAAAAGAGTTTAAGCAATCGGAACTACCCGTTAACTCATTATCAACGCAGGTTGGGAGAATTTTCTTCACTTAGATACCAGATGTTGGAATATTTATACGCATAAGGAGATGATGAGACCCGGCATCAGAACGTTATGCTGATAGCTTTTTAAGATCCGATGTAACAGGCACTGCCTTACGGAAGTATTCAATTGTTTTTGTTAACCCGGTTGCAAGATCTACCGTCGGTTGCCAATCCAGAACATCCTTGGCCAGCGTAATATCAGGCTTGCGTTGTGTAGGATCATTAACTGGCAATGGCATGTGTACCAATTTTGAAGTTGATTGAGTTTTACTCTTAATTTTCTCCGCCAGTTCAATCATAGTGAATTCTGATGGATTACCAATATTCACAGGACCGACAAAGTCACTGTCAGTATTCATCATCCTTATAATAGCCTCGACTAGATCGTCTACGTAACAGAACGACCTAGTCTGCTTACCATCGCCAAAGAGCGTGATATCCTCACCCATAAGAGCCTGAACAATAAAATTTGACACTACCCGGCCATCGTTAGGATGCATTCTGGGTCCGTAGGTATTGAATATCCTGACGACCTTGGTATCGACATTATGTTGACGGTGATAGTCAAAAAACAGGGTTTCAGCACATCGCTTTCCCTCGTCATAGCATGACCTTGGCCCAATAGGGTTTACATTCCCCCAGTAGCTTTCAACCTGCGGGTGAACAATGGGATCACCATAAACTTCACTGGTAGAAGCCTGCAGAATTTTGGCACCTGTGCGCTTCGCCAAGCCCAACATGTTGATAGCACCGTGAACACTAGTTTTTGTGGTTTGAACAGGATCGCTCTGATAATGAACAGGCGAAGCCGGACAAGCCAAGTTATAGATTTCGTCAACCTCAACATACAACGGAAAGGTTACGTCATGTCTGATCAATTCAAATCGAGGATGATCAAGCAAGTGCATAATGTTCTGCTTAGTGCTTGAATAGAAATTGTCTACACAAACCACCTCATGGCCTTGCTCTAGTAAACGGTCACACAAATGTGATCCTAGAAACCCAGCACCGCCAGTCACCAGTGTTCGTTTCTCTTGAAGAAGCCCGATCGTAGAGAATGCCTGTGTTGAGTTAATCGACATTTGCCTTCCATTTAAATTAGAGGCCAGTCCATCGCAATCGCTGTGCCACATAATGATCCAATTCGCCAAATTCTTTACTACTGGATGTGTGCCTGTTTCTTGCTTAACTCCTCGATTACAACATTCTCACCATTTTATTTAAGCTCACGGATCAATAGATGGTTTACCGAGTCATACATTTAGTCTTAGCGGCAACTTTGCTGCTTGCAAACTCTTATGCGCCCGCAGACACGCTTCAGATTCCTCTTACTGGAACGGCATCATTACGTGCCTCCACTGAGTTGGCGGTTACCCCCCCAATTCTGGAATTAGGTGACGTAGAAATAGGCACAGCGAAAACAGAAGAATTTACTATCACGAATACAGGGGAGTCTGAGGATGCCCCCATCGATATCTACTCGGTAGAGATTAGCGGGGAAGACAACTATGAGTATACGTCGACCTTTCCTGGCAACGTGAGCCTCAAGTACGGAGAGCGTGTCAATTTTTCGGTGTCGTTTAACCCTACCTCATTTGGCGCTAAGAAGGCTTTCTTACGTATCGAACACAGCGGCGGAAACTCGCCACACTTGGTGTTTTTAACCGGAATGGGGATGGATATTCCGACAAGTGAACTTAAGATAACAAGTACCGAATTGAACTTTGGATCAATAGAAGCCAACACCAACAAAACACAAACATTAACACTCACCAATGCAGGCGCCGCCAATTATCCGGCTATTAACATTTATAACTTACTATTATCAGGGAATTCACCAAATTCCTTTAGTACAGATTTTAACAATGTAGTCACCATCAACCCCGGCGCTTCGACAACGGTCAACGTCAAATTTTCTTCTGAAGTTGCAGGTACTAAAGCGGCTTTGATGAGCATTGAACACGATGGCTCTAACCCGTCGCTGAGAATTAACCTTGCCGGCGTAGTGACTCTTCCCCCGGAAGAACCGGATCTGGACAACGAGGTTCCGACTGGCCCCGCTGTCACCCCTGTCACCCCTGAATTCTTGACGACGAAGTTAAACAACACCTCACTCAAGAAACCAACCTCTCTGCAGTTTGGACCGGATGGCAGGCTGTATGTTGCAGAAAGAGACGGAGTCATTAAGGCGTACACGGTAGAGCGGTTTAACAAAAACAGCTATCAGACAACCCAGACAGAAAACATCGATATAATAGAAAAGATGACCAATCACGACGACGATGGTCAGGTCAATATATCAGTCATCGGCCGACTGATTACCGGAATATTAACCACTGGCTCGGCCAACAACCCGGTTATCTACGTAGCGTCTGGAGACCCTCGAATGGGCGCCGGTCCGTCCGGCAACGACACAAACCTAGATACAAACTCTGTGATCATATCCAGACTGACTAAAAACGGTAATGGATGGAACAAGACAGATCTGGTCAGAGGACTGCCGCGCTCCGAGGAAAACCATCAGGGCAATGGCATGCAGTTAAGCAATGACGGTGGAACATTATATATTTCTATGGGTGGACATACCAATATGGGTATCCCATCAAACAACTTTGCCAGTATACCGGAATACGCGTTAAGTGCCGCCATTGTCGAGATTGATCTTAACGACATTGGCAATACGACCTATGACTTGCCCACACTTAACGATGAGGACAGACCGGGAGCCAACGACAACAATGATCCGTTTGGTGGCAACAACGGAAAAAACATGGCTATTCTGACGAATAACGGCCCAGTGCAAATCTATTCTCCAGGGTGGCGCAACGCCTATGATTTGGTTATCACTGAAAAGAACAATATGTACACTGTGGATAACGGCCCAAATTCAGGATGGGGTGACACCCCCACTGGAAGTTGCCTTAACAATTACAAAGAGGACGGCGGTAATACTTACGGTGACAACTTGCATCACATTGCCAACAAAGGCTACTACGGTGGCCACCCTAACCCCACACGCGGCAGTAAAAACAATACGTTTAATGACAGCAACCCGCAATCTCCTATCCAGGGCGGTGCAAACGCAATAGAGTGCCAATTCAAAATCCCGGGTCAGCAAGACAACGCTTTACATGTATTTAAATCATCAACTAATGGCTTAGGAGAATACACCGCAAGCAATTTTGGCGGAGCGATGAAAGGCGATTTGCTAACGGCGAGCTTTGACAAGTCAATTTATCGTATTCAGCTTGACAATGCCGGTACAAAACTAATAGGGATTGACAAACTGTTTACTGGCCTTGGAACACCACTTGACGTCACGGCCCAGAGCGATGCTCAAATATTTCCTGGGACAGTGTGGGTTGCCGACTTCGCCCAAAGCGCTATTCATGTTTTCGAGCCCACTGACTACTAATCAGTGTCGCCTGCAAATGAATCCGCAACGTTTTGATTACGCCCACCATGTGTGGGCTTAGTTATCTTAACTAACATAACTGCAGGTAGTTGATTAACAATTGCACGATGCAGTTTGTTGTAACTCACCCTACTTGATCCTACCTAAGAAACTAAGTGCAAGCCGAAAGACCGCATCAAAGTTCTCGCTCAGCTTAGCGGTGACAGCCCAGATGCGAACCTATCGCCTTCCGATGGACACAAATCAGGTTCCATCAGACCGAATTCTTCAGTAACCACAAACATCTTTTTTGCTATTGCAGATAAAAGCCTGCCTGATGGAACGTGGCATGCCTTTCCGTTCGGCGCAATTGGCACCTAGTCAAGTCGGGATAAGGGATATGACGTCCCGTCAGTGCCGAGATTGAGGCTCAGAAAACGTTACTATTCCAATGTGCTTCGTGCATTCAGTCTGTGCTCATTTTCACCTTGATGGTGTTAGGGCCCTAAGTGACAGCTTAAAACTAACGATCCGAAGGATAAAGCACCACTGACCCAGCATGATCCGTTACTTCCCAATGATGCATCGAGTCAAGACAAAGCACAGTCAACAAAATGACTGGAGTACCGCACTAACGACTCAAGTCTCCATTCGTACAGCCGACACACTCCCATAGTTAAATCGCGCCCTGAGGCACTGCCTCTTGCAAGAATGGTAAGCAATGACACTTAGCACTTTTATTGGACTCCCCCTCATGTCACATTCTGAACGGAAATTCCGATTCATAGGTCTGTTGGTTTCATCAATTATACTGCTAAGCGGCTGTGTCTCTGAAGACGAAGTCAGCACACAAAAGCTTGCTGTTATCGTCGACTCTGAGCCATCGATTGGCTTTGGCAGCATGCCATCGATACCCATGTCAGACGACACTTTTGAGGGCGATCACTTCTCAGGCAGCGGTGCGTGTGGTGCATGTCATAATGACTTGTCAGACGAAAATGGTAAGGATGTTTCACTTGGATCGGCGTGGGCGACAAGCACCATGGCAAACGCCGCTCGTGATCCGTATTGGCGCGCAAAAGCCGCCGCCACTGTAAAAAATCATCCGACGCTTGCACACGAGATCGACGATACCTGCACCAGATGCCATGCCCCTATGGCTAACGAGGCGGCCAGAAAAGACGGAACGGCACTGACAATGATCAGCGAGGGATTTGACACTTCAAACCCTTACTTCGATCATGCGATGGACGGTGTCAGTTGCTCCCTTTGCCACCAAATTGAAGACACTGGCAGCCTTGGAACTGAGCAAGCTAATTCCGGTAACTTCGTTATAGCGACCTTTGACCCCTCCGAAAAAGAGAACCGCCCTGCCTACGGTCAATACGCTGATCCTGAAACTGCGTACATGATTGCCAACTCAGACTTCACACCAACCTATGGCCCCCACATGAGCGAATCCGCTGTGTGCGCTACCTGCCACGATTTAAAAACTCATAAGCTTGATGAAAATGGCGAGGTGATTCCTGACGTCATTGAAAACCGGTTTCAGGAACAACAAACATTCAGCGAGTGGCAAAACAGTGACTATCGAGAGGGTGGAGTGCTTGACGCTTCATGCCAAGACTGCCACATGCCTAAAGTCGAAACCACCGTGCAACTGGCCTCAGCTGGCACTAACACCAGGCGCTCAAACTTCTCGGAGCATACATTCCTTGGTGCCAACACCGTCATGATGGATATGTTCCAGAACTTCAAAGAAGAACTCGGTATTCAGGCCGAGGGGTTTCCTGAAGCGATTGCGCGCAACCGTGAGTTTTTGAAAACATCTGCTGATATAAACATTATCGGCACCCGCGATGAAGACGGTTATATGATCACCACTCTGAAGATTGAAAACCATACAGGCCACAAACTGCCTAGCGGGTATCCATCACGAAGAGTTGTTGTCCACTTTGCTGTTACTGATGCCACCGGCGCTGTGATTTTCGAGTCGGGTAAAATAAATGCAGACGGCAGTATTGATGGCGTTGACGGCGATCGAAACTTCAACTTTTACGAACCCCACTACAACGGCGTTGAAAGCGAAAATCAAGTGTTAGTCTATGAAGCAATTATGGGCGACATAAACGGTGACGTCACCCACTCACTGGTCGAAGGTGTCAGGTATCTAAAAGACAACCGGTTACCACCAAAAGGCTTTGATAAGAACTTTGCTCCAAATGATGTTGGCGTGGTGGGCAATGCCACAACGGACGAAAACTTCAATGCAGGCTTGGACTTTTTTGAGTACAAAGTAGCTACCCCAGAATCTGGTAACTATTTTATCGTTGCCGAGCTAGTCTACCAGCCTCTTGCCTACGGGCACCTGGAATACCTTTTCCGTGATACCGATTTGCCAGAGGTAGATCAATTCAAGACAATCTACGATGCAACCGAATTGAAATCCGAGATCATTTCATCTGATCTAGCCACCCATTCGCGGTAAAAAATAGAAATGAATTCATTGATGTAGTGCATCACTAAGTATTCATATTATATGAGCAAAAACGGCCAATATCTTTGGCCGTTTTTTAATAATTGGTAATTATCGCACCTTATTTTATGTGAACTGTGTCACATGGGCCGCTAGCCTGATTGGGCAAGATTAGATAGGTAATTGAGAACGCGCAGGTTGTCAGCGCATTTTCATATCGACTAATCTACATTTTCAGGCCTACTATGCTATTGCGCACCATTGTCGCGTTTGCGTTTTTTACGATCTCATTATCTGCTACCGCGGAGTATCGTAACAATATTGATTTAATTTCACTGCACTACGATCACGCCCCTGATCGTGATGATGGCCACGCCAATGTGGCTGCATTAATGATAGTGACTAAACTTGGTATACAACCGCACGTAGTCAGCGGCGCCTATGGTGAACATAACGCTGACCGTTATCAGCCACCGGCTGAACAAGTGATGGAGGTAGTCTGGGGAAACAATTGGCTTGATGCCCACAATGATTTGCAAGGTTCAGTTGATGAGACTGTTGCTCGATGGATTCAAACCCTCGAGGCTGGCGGAGATATCTATGTCGCTGAAGGTGGTCAAGCTGACTTCACTGCAGACGTCGTTCGAGAAATACGCAATCAAACTTCAATAGACACCAGCAGCAGGATCATCGTCGTTCAACACAGTGCTTGGAATGAACGTATGGCCAATGCGTCAGACTTGGCATATGTCAGAGCGCAAACAGACTACATAAAAATAGCCGATGGCAACAATACAAACGCCACCGCTGATCTCAATCAAAGAACCGATTCATTCGTCGAGCAAGCTAGATCAGGTCAGTTTTCCCGTCAATGGAATGCCGCATTCGATTACCTACCCCCTTCCGACAAACTGGATTTTTCAGACACGGTAGAGCTTTTACATATCTTAGATGTAGGCACAAACGTTGTTGCCACAATAGAAGACTTTGGCGACGAGTATTTTGCCAACACGCCAACAACAACACCAACACCAACACCAGTCCCCGCAGCCCAATTCGATAGCCCGCAGCCTTGGAGTGACTCATATTCCGTTGACGGTCAATGCTTCTGCGATTCCACCTTCGACCACGGGCTCATTGACTTCCGAGTTACCACTCCGGATGGACGCAAATTAGTGACAGAAATATGTAGTGACATCAACGCGGCCTTCGGCTTAGGATCAACCGCCAATCGTAGTTATTACAACACTGTTCAATGTGGACATAACCCACAAAACACAGCCTCTGACGAGGCAATATGCCCGGGAATTCCCCGGGGCAACAACAACTACACCGGGCCTAACTGTAATGACACAGGCGCAACTTGGAACCTGGATGCACTCTACGCTTCTGTAGACAGTGAAGATCCGGTTCCAACTCCTGCACCGGCTCCAGACCCAGCACCGACTCCAGATCCAGCACCGACTCCAGATCCAGCACCGGC
>JALZUX010000412.1 GCA_023301405.1 Granulosicoccaceae bacterium
AAGGTTATCCACCTGAATGCAGCAGCCCCGACTGCGCATGGATTCAGCAATGATTTTTGACCGAGGCATTTCAGGAAGCAACCGCTGCATTGCATCAATAACTTGATCAATGTAGGCGCCGTCATTGGATATTAAAATGGCTTGTGCCTGCTCATCGTGCTCAGCTTGCGAGAACAAATCAGCGGCAATCCATTCAGGGTCGGTTAGTCCATCGCACACCACACATATTTCAGAGGGACCTGCGATCATATCAATACCCACTTTACCAAAGACAGCACGCTTGGCCGTGGCAACATAAATGTTGCCAGGCCCAACTATTTTATCAACAGCGGGGATCAAGTCTGTGCCGTAAGCCAACGCAGCTATCGCCTGTGCACCGCCAATCGTAAACAAGCGATCGACACCAGCGACGTGTGCCGCAGCAAGCACTAACTCATTAAGTACTCCGTCTGGCGCTGGCACCACCATAATCAATTCACCAACACCGGCCACTTTCGCGGGTATTGCGTTCATTAGTACCGAGGACGGATAAGCCGCTTTGCCGCCCGGGACATAAAGCCCAACCCGATCAAGTGGCGTCACCTTCTGCCCTAACTGCGTACCGTCTGATTCTTCATAACGCCATGAGTCAGCAGTTTGCCGCTGATGAAATTCCCGTATGCGGTGTGCAGCGGCTTCAAGTGCCTGAGCAGTCTCCGAAGGCAAACCAATAAATGCCTGTTGCAGCTGATCGGGCTTAAGCTCGAGGTCGTGGGCATTAGCAACTTCGCGTTGATCCAGCCGATTTGTCAGAGCTATCACGGCATCATCACCTTGATTTCTAACATCTCGGATGATGTCTGCCACCACACCCGCTACAGCATCATCTGATACTGATTCCCACGCTAACAGCACTTCCAAGCGCACATCGAAGTCTGCATCATTAATGCACAGGCGATTGGTGAAACTCACGAAGACTGACCCGCATTACGCCGACTAGCTACTGCGGCGCTCAACTCTTGAAGCATTTCCACTGTCGATTCCCAACCGATACAAGGATCAGTAATACTCTGACCGCGCACTAATTCCCGATCAGGCTTTTGATCCTGCCGCCCTTCCACAAGATTGCTTTCGATCATCACCCCCATTATACGGTGGTCGCCGTCACTCAACTGACTGCACACATCACGGCACACATAACGCTGACGTTCATATTTCTTGCGGCTGTTTGCATGACTGAAGTCGATCATCACATTGCAACGAACACCACTTTTTTCCATCAGGGCACACGCATCATCAACACTGGCAGCATCGTAGTTTGTATGCGGGCCACCACGTAAAATCAAGTGGCAGTCATTGTTACCAGAGGTCGAAAATATCGCCGAACCACCCTCTTTGGTGACCGACAGAAAATGATGCGGTCGCGATGAAGAATTAATGGCATCAACAGCAATTTGCACGCTTCCGCCCGTGCCATTTTTAAAACCTACCGGCGCTGAGATTCCTGATGCCAATTCACGATGCCCCTGGCTCTCTGTAGTTCGAGCACCAATGGCCCCCCAGCCGACCAGATCAGCGATATATTGCGGGCTAATTAAATCAAGATATTCCGTACCAGCTGGCACCCCCAGCGCATTGATGTCACGCAATAAAGTACGAGCTACTTTCAAGCCGCGATTAATGGCGAAACTATCGTCTAGGTCAGGATCATTAATCAACCCCTTCCAGCCAACCGTTGTCCGTGGCTTTTCAAAATAAACCCGCATCACTATTAACAAATTTTCGGCCAATGCGGGGTCGAGATCTGCCAGCCTTTTCGCGTACTCAATACCGGCGTCTGGATCATGAATTGAACACGGCCCCACCACTACCACCAGACGATGATCTACTCCATCAAGTATGTGTCGAATCCCCATTCGAGCGTCAAAAACAGTTTTTGAAATTTCAGCGCTGGCCGGTACTTCTTCCATTAATTTTGCTGGTGACAGCAGCTCTTTAATTTCCCGAATACGTAAATCGTCGGTAGTAATCTCAGCCGATTGATCATTCATAAGTTATTTTCTACCAGAGCTTTTTTCATGCTCGCTATAAGTGCGTGAATTTTTTCGTGTTTCATTTTCATCGATGCCTTATTTACTACAAGTCTGGCACTGACATCACCTATTTCATCTAGAACGACAAGCCCATTGGCTCGCAGGGTTGAACCGGTTTCCATGATATCAACAATGAGGTCCGCCATACCCACAAGCGGCGCCAACTCCATTGAACCATACAGCTTTATAATTTCTACCTGCTGCCCGCGACGTGCAAAATAATCAGCGGTTACCAGGGGATACTTTGTGGCCACCCGCAAACGCGTCTTAGCGCTGGCATCGACCTCAGGCCTTCCAGCCAGCACCAACTTACAGCGCCCAATACCCAGATCAAGCGGCTCGTACAAACCATCACCCGAATGTTCCAGCAAGACATCTTTACCAGTAACCCCCAAATCAGCACCGCCATACTCTACGTAAGCGGGCACATCTGATGCCCGCACCAGCAGCAAAGAGGTGCCTGTTACGTTGGTGTCTACCCGAAGTTTTCGGGTACTACTGGCGTCCTCTGCAGGCTCAATCCCGGCTGCCGACAGCAACGGCAATGTGTCGGTTAGTATCCGACCCTTAGTCAGCGCAATGGCCAGACTATCATTCACAATGAAACCCTTAATTCTTAATGAAAAAGCGCTATGAAAAGCCGCTTGCGGTCAAACAGTCATCCAGCGACACGTTTGATATTGGCACCAAGCGCATGAAATTTTTCTTCGATACGTTCATAACCGCGGTCAATATGATAAACGCGATGCAGATGTGTTTCACCGGTAGCAATAAGCCCGGCTATGATAAGGCTCGCCGAAGCACGTAGGTCAGTTGCCATCACTGGCGCGCCCTCCAGGTTTGTTACACCCCGTGAAAAAACAGTGTTTCCGCTTACGCGAAGATCCGCACCCATCCTTTGCAATTCTTGCACGTGCATAAAACGATTTTCAAAAATAGTTTCGGTGATAGCAGCAGCGCCCTCTGCGATCGAATTCAACAGCGTAAACTGCGCTTGCATATCGGTTGGAAATGCAGGGTAAGGCGCTGTGCGAATATCAACAGCTCGCGGCTTTTCAAAGCGGCAGGAAATTGAAATCTCATTGGCAGATACACTTAGATCTGCACCGGCCTCATCAAGCTTGTGCATCACTGCATCAAGCGTGTCGGCCCGGGCACCCTGAACAGTCAAACTGCCGCCACTGGCAAGGGCCGCGACTAGAAAGGTGCCTGTTTCTATACGATCAGGCACCACCTTGTAATGACAACTGGTCAACCGATCTACACCGTTGATGGTAATTGTATCAGTACCCGCCCCCTGTATGTCGGCTCCCATTGCAATCAGAAAATTGGCTAAATCCACCACCTCAGGTTCACGTGCTGCATTTTCGAGCACAGTAGTGCCCTCCGCAAGGGTGGCGGCCATTAGCAGGTTTTCAGTGCCCGTGACGGTAACGATATCGAAATTAATCACCGCCCCTTTGAGCTTCTTGCAGCGGGCTTTGATATAGCCAGCCTCAAGGTCGATTTCCGCCCCCATAGCGCGCAAACCGTTGATATGTAAGTCCACCGGCCGCGCGCCGATAGCACACCCCCCCGGCAGCGAAACTTCCGCCACGCCGAATCGAGCCAGCAACGGCCCCAACACCAAAATAGACGCTCGCATCGTTTTAACCAGCTCATAGTCCGCTGAATAATTATTTACATCAGACGCATCGGCCTCTATTTGCATTTTGTCGTCAAGCGTCAGCTTGACGCCCATCCGCCCCAACAGAGTCATCGTGGTGGTGACGTCATTCAAATGCGGAACATTTTCAAGCGTGACTGATTCGTCACACAGCAATGTGGCGACCAAGATCGGCAGCACGGCATTCTTGGCGCCGGAAATACGCACAGAACCACTCAGTGGCGTACCACCTCTAATAATCAGTTTATCCATTAAAACTTTAAACTCGGCGGAGAATATTCTTGAGAATGATGGGTTATTCTGTTTTCGGGTCTGCAGTCGGGATGTCGACGCAGCAACTCAAAAGTGAATCACCTGTTAATCAGATTTAGTTGTACGCACAACTTCTACCAATAGACCGAGGACTGGCCTCCCGAGCTACAACTCCGCCAATGATAACGGATAACGCCCGCAGGCCCAAGCGACTCCGACCACCGAGCTACTTCTGGCAAGCTCGACTAAACCATCAATTCGTCGAAGCCCGACACTTTACAGTCTGCTAATCTTCCGCCCTCACCACCCTACCAGATCAATATTGCCTCGTAAGCCACTGTTATTTAATAAATTCACCAAGAAAGACGTCGATATCGTCAAAGTAAAGCGCACAAAATCGGCCTATGCATATTCCATTTGCACGCCTGCACCACACAAACCCTAGCGGTGACTTCCTCACTGCTCACTTGATATCGCTGCACTTAGATACAGATTAGTTAAAATGACGGTGTGAAACACATTATCAAAAAACAAACTTCGCCCGATACTGCTTTTGAAAGCCCCGGTTAAGCTGCATCAGGATACGCTACTGAGCAATAACCACTGTCGCCAGTCACTTGTCAGTCAGGCTCCAGACAAAATCAAAGCCTAAAGGATTAAGACATGAAATTAATACGCGCCCTCGTGGCGACCACCGCACTGATTACCGCTTTTTTACCTATGTCCTTGCTGGCACATCCAGCCCAAGACCTCGTAGAGCAAATGACCGAGACGTTTATCAACGCGCTGGAAAACCCTGAGGCAAAATCTGACAAAGCTTTTATTCGTAATGTGGTCGACCAAAAAGTACTGCCGCACATTGACTTTGATTCGATGACAAAGCTCACCGTCGGCAAGGCCTGGAAAACAGCAACCAAAGACCAGCGAACAAATCTGGTGACTGAGTTCCGTGACTTTCTACTGAACACTTATACCAAAGCATTGGACGAATATTCCGGCCAGACAATGGAATTCCTGCCCTACACAGAGGGCAAACGCAACGATCGCGCTGAAGTCAAAACTCTGTTCAATGATCAGGCGGCCAGCTCTTACATTCCAGTTGATTACAAATTACACAACAAAGAAGGACCATGGATGATTTACGACATCAGAGTTGAACAGGTCAGCCTGGTGCTGGGCTACAGATCCGAATTCGCAAGCCAAATCCAAAAAGGCGGCGTTGATGGTTTAATCAAAGCGCTCAAACAAAAAAACAAATAACTGCCGAGTAATATTATTCTCAGACAGTCACAGAGGTGACTGTCTGAAACACCACCTAGTTCCATCGCAATAGGCTCACTCGATAGCCATCATCTCCCCCTTAACCTCAAGCATCACGCTAAAAAAACAAATTAGGCTAGCAATGTATTGGTCACCTAAATGTAACCTACTTGGGTGATCGCATGATCTAAACTGCGTGCTGGTGAGCCCACCCTTCCCATTACGCAGCCAATGAATAGATTATTTTTAACCAACAGCACCACCCGCTATCTGGTGAAAATATTACTGGCGTGTTGCTGCGCCGGGTTACTTACAGCCTGCGCCACAAACAAACCAGCCCCCACCGAAATAAAAGATCCATTCGAAAAGGTTAATCGCGCTGTCTACAACTTCAACAGTACTATTGACCGTGTCGCTCTGAAGCCAGCCGCCACTGGCTACAAAAAGGTCGTCCCTGTCTTTGTTCGCCGCGGCGTCAGTAATTTTTTCGGCAACCTGGCTGATATTCCAACTGCTGCAAATTCACTCTTGCAAGGCAAGTTTGAACAGAGCTTTTTTGATACCACAAGGGTCGCAGTCAACACGGTCCTTGGAGTTGGCGGCCTATTTGATGTTGCAACAAGTATGGATCTTGAGCGGCACAGCGAAAACTTCGGCCAAACTCTAGGCGTATGGGGGCTCCCGGAAGGCCCTTATATCGTACTGCCATTTTTTGGCTCACAAACCTTACGAGGCACGATTGGCTTATTCGGTGACAGCCGAATAGAACCTCTCAATTCGAAACGCGTGCCCACCTCATGGCGAGGTAAGCTAATCACACTTAACGTTATCAATGCCAGAACAAACGCACTGGCAGCATCATCAATATTAGATTCTGCAAGCCTTGACCCGTATGTATTTGTGCGCGACGGCTATCTCGCATGGAGCCGCAAGCAAGTTCATGACGGGACTGTCAAAACACGGGCCCCCAACGATAGGGCAGTGAATTCCGGCGATGAACTTGATGAACTTGATGAACTCGATGAACTTGATGAACTTGATGAACTTGATGAACTTGATTTATTGGACGGTCTCGACTAACGCCCTGCAGGAAAATCACCTAATCACCCCCACCAGACGATTTAAACTTAACTCGACGATCTCGACTAGCTGGCCAGACTTTGAAATACGATACCCCCATACTGGAAAGACCCCCATCAGCGCGCCCATCCAGCGCCGGCAAGCAGCTATCGGGCACTCTTGAGGCCGACCATGACCGCCTAACTTGCGAGACCATCACTAGAATGGGCCAACAGGTAATCGATACCGAAGCGCAAGCTGTTCTAGCCCTGCGTGACCGCATTGACGATCAATTTGTTGAAGCCTGCCAAATGCTGCTTAAGTGCGAGGGTCGCATTGTTGTGTGCGGTGTCGGCAAGTCCGGACATATCGCTAATAAAATAGCAGCCACACTCGCGAGCACCGGCTCACCGGCGTTCTTTGTTCATCCCTCTGAGGCAAGCCACGGCGACTTCGGCATGATCAAACGTGAAGACATCGTCATAGCCATTTCCTATAGTGGCGAGTCAGAAGAGCTAAAACTACTACTGCCATTACTTAAGAGAAGTGGCAATCAAATAATCGCTCTCACCGGCAAACCAGCGTCATCACTGGCTTGCGCAGCGAAGGTGACACTTGATATTTCAGTCACAGCAGAAGCGTGTCCACTGGGCTTAGCGCCTACTTCCAGCACCACCGCCACACTGGCGATGGGTGACGCACTAGCCGTTGCCGTGTTAAATCAACGTGGCTTTAGTGCAGCAGATTTTGCCCTTACTCATCCCGGGGGAGCCCTTGGAAAGAGATTATTATTACAGGTCCGCGACATCATGGTCAGTGGTCATGCCACCCCAACCGTTAATGCCGACATCTCATTGAAAGATGCCCTCTATGAAATGAGCGCCGGGCAGCTTGGCCTTGTCATCATCACAGACAATGACAACAGACTTGCTGGTGTCTTCTCTGACGGCGACTTACGCCGCGCACTTGACCTTGAAATCAACATTAATTTAACTCTTATCTCAGAAATAATGACACCCGTAGGCCATAGCATCAGAGATACGCAGTTGGCAGTAGAAGCGCTAGAAAAAATGGAGCATCACAAAATATACGCACTGCCAGTGATCGACGAAAACGATACAATTTGCGGAGCCCTAAACATGCACTCGCTGTTAAAAGCAGGCGTTGTCTAGCCAGCATAACTTACAGAGCGACCATGTGAATCAGCACAAAATGTCTTGTCTGTATAGGCTCCGAACGTGCATTCGGACTTTCGTTTTAAAAATAACAGCGGCCTACTCACCATCCAGATGAGATTTTTCTTACTCAGCTTAATCTTCACATCTCAGCTCCTCGCTACACCATTGCTCACAGACAGGCAAGGTGGCTGTCCAAGAATGAATGATCTACTGCGGAAGCGCTATTTTGGCCAGCTTATCTGATCAATCTCGTTAAAGAGAACAACTATTGGCCTTAATCGATCAGAATAATCTGACTCAAAAATCGCATCGGAGCTCAAGACCCTCCTTCCCGGACAGGCTCCTAGCTAAAACC
>JALZUX010000413.1 GCA_023301405.1 Granulosicoccaceae bacterium
ATGAAAGAAATCAACACCAATCAGCACTCGGTTGACGTGCCAGTGGCCCTTAAGGCGGCAGGGCTTCAGGTGACTGCCCAGCGGCTTGCCGTTTACCGGGCGGTAGAAGCATTACCGCATGCAATTGCTGATGAAATCTGTCAGGCGGTCAGGGAAGAGCTGGGCGTCATTTCGCGACAAGCTGTTTACGATGCACTGAACGCGATGTCAGAGCACGGCATTCTGCGACGCATACAACCGGCCGGGTCTGCTGCGCGTTACGAACACCGCGTAGACAACCACCACCATCTGGTTTGCCGTACGTGCAAAAATCTGATTGATATCAACTGCGCGGTAGGTGCTGCACCCTGTTTAGTCGCCGAGCACGATCACGGATACCAAATAGACGAGGCCGAGGTTATCTATTGGGGGGTGTGTCCTGATTGCCAGAAAACCGCCAATAGATCTGACAAATCCAAGAAATCGTAAACCGATTACGAATGTACAACAGCTACATCGGTACCTGATCAGCGCAAACACTGATCGCATTCCTTATCACAACAACGTCAACAACTAACGAGTCAGGAGACCCGTAATGAATAAAGAAGTCCAAGGGGTTTGTCCCTTTGCCCATGGTGGTAACACCTCAATTGAAAAGCCAGTCACTAAATGGTGGCCTAACGCGCTGAATCTAGACATTCTGCATCAGCACGGCGCACGCACCAACCCTATGGATCCCGACTACAACCATCGTGCGGCAGCCAAAGCGTTAGATCATAATGCGGTTAAAGCTGACGTAAAAGCACTACTGACTGAAAGTCAGGAGTGGTGGCCAGCTGATTGGGGGCACTACGGTGGTCTGATGATTCGTCTTGCGTGGCACTCGGCGGGTTCCTACCGTATGGGTGACGGGCGTGGCGGTGCCGGTTCTGGCAACATCCGTTTTGCTCCATTAAATTCATGGCCTGACAACGCCAGTCTTGATAAAGCTCGTCGCCTGTTATGGCCTGCCAAAAAGAAATACGGTAACGCACTGTCGTGGGCCGATTTAATTATTCTTGCGGGCAATATGTCCTATGAATCCATGGGCCTGAAGACTTTTGGTTTTGGTTTCGGTCGCGAAGACATCTGGGGTCCTGAGACTGACATCAACTGGGGAGCAGAAGACGAATGGTTAGCCGATAGCGCCAACCGCTACGAAGACCTTGATGACGCCTCTACCATGTACAATCCGCTGGCGTCGGTTCACATGGGGCTGATTTACGTTAACCCCGAAGGTGTCAACGGCGAACCTGATCCAGCTCGCACCGCCATGCACGTACGAGAAACATTCTCTCGTATGGCAATGAACGATGAAGAAACCGCAGCACTCACTTGCGGTGGTCACACGGTTGGTAAGGCTCACGGTGGTGGTGATCACGCTAACATTGGCGCAGAACCTGAAGCTACCGGCCTGGAATCACAAGGTTTCGGTTGGGCTAACCCGGGCCATTCTGCTAAAGCATCAAACGCATTTACCTCAGGTATTGAAGGCGCTTGGACCAAAAACCCCACTCAATGGGATATGGGTTACTTTGACTACCTGTTTAACTACGAATGGGAGCTCACCAAATCACCAGCAGGCGCTAATCAGTGGAAGCCGATTGATATGCCTGAAGACGCCAAACCTGTCGACGCCACTGACCCGTCAATTCATCACGACCCAATGATGACTGATGCCGACATGGCGATGAAAGTTGATCCCATCTATAACGAAATCTGCAAGAAGTTCATGGCTGATCCAGCATACTTTGCAGATACATTTGCGCGTGCCTGGTTCAAGCTGACGCATCGTGACATGGGGCCAAGAGTAAACTACCTGGGCCCTGACGTACCAACTGAAGATCTAATCTGGCAAGATCCAATTCCAGCTGGGTCAACGTCATTTGATGTTGCGGCTGTTAAGGCGAAAATTGCTGACAGCGGCTTGTCTGCTGCCGATATGATCGCCACCGCATGGGACAGCGCGCGGACTTTCCGTGGCTCTGATAAACGTGGCGGCGCCAACGGCGCGCGTATTCGCTTAGCGCCACAGAAAGACTGGGCTGCTAACGAGCCAAAACGCTTAGGGCCTGTGCTTAAAGCACTGGAACAGATCGCCTCTGATACTGGTGCCTCAGTAGCTGATGTCATCGTGTTAGCCGGTAACGTTGGTATAGAGCAGGCAATCAAAGCAGCCGGTCACAACATCACTGTGCCTTTCTCACCGGGCCGTGGTGATGCAACTGATGCAATGACTGATGCCGAGAGCTTCTCGGTTCTAGAGCCAATTGCCGATGGCTTTCGTAACTATGAAAAACAAAAGTACGTGGTTGGTCCTGAAGAGCTGATGCTAGACAAAGCACAACTGTTAGGTATCACCGGCGCTGAGATGACAGTTCTGATTGGTGGTATGCGTGTTATTGGTACTAACCATGGCGGCTCAAAGCACGGTGTGTTCACTGATCGTGAAGGCCAATTGACGAATGATTTCTTCGTCAACCTGACTGACATGGCCAACAGTTGGCATCCGGTTGAAGCGGACGGCACGTTTGAAATACGTGCCCGAAGCGACGGTAGCGTTAAATGGACCGCCACCAGTGCAGACCTGGTGTTTGGCTCTAACTCTATCCTGCGTGCCTATGCTGAAGTTTATGCGCAAGACGATAACGCTGAAAAGTTCGCCAGTGACTTTGTTGCCGCTTGGACCAAAGTGATGAACGCAGATCGATTCGACCTGCAAGCTTAGCCTGTAAAGACTGTGGGCCGCTCCAGTTAGGGGCGGCTTACATCAGTGCGTTATGGTGATGAAATATACAGCCACGACAGGTGGTTGTCATTGAACAATGATCTATTGCGTGTACGGTTTTTTGACCAGCTATTACGATCAATGTGGTTAAACAAGAACAACTATTCGCCTTTTTTGATCGGTTTATCTGAGGCAGAATCTCCCTCCGGTGCTCACGGACCAAACTCAAAGAACAGCTGACGCGAAAATGCGTCAAATAGCCAATGCTTTTAGATCTTCACTTTGATTGATCAAAAATATCTGATTCGAAATCTCACACCGGGGCTCAAGGCCCTACTGTAGGTTGAAAAAAAGAGGCCCTACCATTGGAATAAATAACTCTAGTTATTTATAAATCCCGGGCAGACAACTTGCTGTACAGCGCTATATCCGAGCTGACTGATAGCGAACTAAAGCAACAAAAAGCAATGTTGTTCGGCAATATTTTAAGTCTTCTTCATCACGTTTATGCTTTAGATATTGTTTGGAAATCTGATCTAGAAGAGGTTCCT
>JALZUX010000414.1 GCA_023301405.1 Granulosicoccaceae bacterium
TACGCTCTAGCCTGCGTGAAAGGCGTAGGAGAACTATATTGCAACTATCCCCACTTGATACCACCTGGCTTTTATTCTGCGCATTCTTTGTGATGGTAATGCAAGCCGGGTTCTGCCTGTTAGAAACAGGCATGGTTCGCTCCAAGAACAGTATTAATGTCGCTTTTAAGAATCTATCTGACTTTACCGTTGCCGCCTGCGTTTATTGGCTGGTTGGCTATGGTTTTATGTATGGTGAGACGTTTGGCGGCTGGGTAGGATTATCCGGATTTGCCGTTGATCACTCTGAGGTCGATGGTGCTTGGTTTTTATATCAGATGATGTTTTGTGGTGCTGCGACGACTATCGTGGGCGGTGCTTTGGCAGAGAGAACCCGCTTTAGTGCCTATCTGGCGCTAAGCGTTATGATAGCCGCGGTGATCTATCCCGTCGCAGGGCACTGGATCTGGGGCGGTGTGATAGAGGGAGAGGCTACCGGTCGTTTGGCGGTGGCTGGCTTTATCGACTTTGCCGGAGGTACAGCTGTACACAGTGTGGGGGGGTGGCTTGCTCTGGCGGCGGTTATGGTGGTTGGCCCCCGTCTAGGCCGCTTCAACGGGGAAGGCAGGCATCGTTTAAAGGGCAGTAATTATTCAACCGCCACTGTAGGGGTAATTCTTTTATGGTTTGGTTGGTTTGGCTTTAATGCAGGAAGCGGTGTTGGCTATCAGGAAAATATTCCGCTTATTGTAATTAACACGGCACTCGCTGCCGCGGCTGGTGGTATTACATTGACGTTGTACCGCCTGTGGCGTAGTGGTGTTCCGGAAATAGAGGTCATACTCAATGGTACATTGGCGGGTCTTGTTGGGGTGACAGCCGGTTGTCATTTGTATAGCACTTATGATGCTGTGCTTGTGGGTATCATTAGCGCGTTTACGTATTACCTTGCGGCGCAATTGTTAGCGCGATTTGAAATTGATGATGTCATCAGTGCGTTTCCTGTGCATGGGGCGGCTGGGGTTGTGGGAACATTACTGCTGGCACTGTTTGGTGATCCCGCCTTGTTTCCAACGGGCCATAGTGTTGCCGCACAGTTTGCTGTGCAATTAGGCGGCGTTATATCAGTAGGGTTGTGGGCGTTTGGCGTGGGCTACTTGATGTTGTCTGTTCTTAATCGGTTTGTGCCGCTACGTGTATCGGAAGAAGCAGAGCGTCAGGGACTGAATGTTTCTGAGCATAACGCAAGCACAGAGTTACTCGACCTTGTTACTGATATGGCTGCTCAAGAGCAGAGCGGTGATTTTACGGCATTGGTTGATGTAGAGCCTCACACAGAGATCGGTGAGATTGCCACTCAGTACAATAAGGTGTTAGACAGAGTCAGGTTGGAAATAAAAACCCGTGAGAAAGCCTACGCGCAGTTAAAGGATGCTTCACACTTCCAATATATCTTTGAAAACGCCAGTGAAGGTATTCTGCAATTGTCTGTTAATGGCGACATATTGCAGGTTAATCCATCAGCAGCAAAAATACTGGGATTCTCCTCAACAGACATTCTTGTGTCTGCTGTTGGTCCGTTTATGCAGAACCTTCAGTGCACTGAAAATAGCAGTCATGAAAAGTTGTTTTCTACGCTAAACGAAACCGGCCAAGCCACTAAGTGCGATCTGGAGTTTAAGCGTCAGGTTGATGGGAAAACAGGCCATGCGCTTTGCACAGTTCGCCATATTGCGGGAACGGCGGAACAAGACTCGTGTTTTATTGTGTCGTTGCTAGATACGACGGAGCGACAGGAAAACGAGCGTTTAAGAGTCGAAAGAAATGCTGCTGAAGCAGCAAGCTTAGCAAAAAGCCAGTTTCTCAGCAATATGAGTCACGAAATAAGAACGCCTCTTAATGGCGTTAGCGGCATGCTTGAACTATTGAGTCGTACAGAGCTTGATGAACGCCAGATGCGTTACATTGATACCGCTCAAAATTCTGCTGGAAGCTTGCTAAGCGTCATCAATGATATTCTTGATTTCTCAAAAATCGAGGCCGGTAAGCTAGAGATTGAATCAGTAGAATATCGACTTCGCGAAACCCTTGCAGACGTCGTTGATATGTTTGCCATGGTGGCAGCTACAAAAAAGCTTGAGTTAATAAGTAATATAAAAACTGATATTCCCGACTTTGTGATTGGTGATCCCGAGCGATTTAGGCAGGTGATGATTAGTATTCTTGGTAACGCCATAAAATTCACAGAAAGCGGGTCGGTTTTTGTGACAGCGACTTGTTTGAGTGTTGGCGAAGCGAACGCGATGGTTGAAGTCAAAGTTGAAGACACGGGTTGCGGTATGAAAGAGAAGACGCTCGATCACTTGTTCAACTCCTTCACTCAAGCAGACGGCTCAGCAACCAGAAAATACGGGGGTACCGGGCTAGGGCTCACTATCAGTCAGAAGTTGATCGGGCTTATGAACGGCAAAATTTCTGTCAGCAGTGAGGTTGATCGTGGCTCAGTATTTACGTTGACCTTTGATTTTCCACTACCAGAGAAAAAAGCTGACCAGCAAGATCAGTTACCTTTTTCTGTAACTGGTACACGCGTGTTAGTGGTTGATGATCATGAGGTGAATCAACAGCTACTCGAGGAACTGCTCCAACAGTTTGGAATGATTATGGTTTGTGCTGCCAATGGGGCTGAGGGCATTCGGGCTGCACAAAGTGCCTCTGAAAATGGCGAGTCGTTTGATCTGCTATTACTCGATTATCAAATGCCTGAGATGGATGGTTTGCAATTGGCAAAAATCTTACGCGCCGATGGGCTGTGTCCTGATGCGAAGGTGATTTTGTTAACGTCGGTAGATAGTATTGATGACTCTGCCTCTGTCGAAGAATACACCGACGCGATGCTGACTAAGCCGGTCCGTGCATCTCGATTGTTTGATACGATATCTTCGGTGCTGGTTGACGGTAATATTGGCAAGATCAATAAACTGGAGGATCGTATCTCGGCTGAAATTACACCGTTGCGACCTTGCGGGCCTGATCAAGCAACCCCGTCTACGGTGTTACTGGTTGAGGACAACCCGATTAATCAATTGGTTGCAACGGAATTACTTGAGCACTTTGGTTTTGAGGTTGAGGTTGCAGGCAACGGTGAGGAAGGTGTTGATCGATTTAAGCAAGGTGGTATCGATCTGATCTTGATGGATTGCCAAATGCCTGTGCTTGATGGCTTTGATGCGACAGTCAAAATAAGATCGCTAGAGGCTGGCGGTGAAACTCGGGTACCTATTGTGGCGCTGACGGCCAATGCGCTTAAGGGCGATCGCGAAAAATGTCTTGAGGTCGGTATGGACGACTACCTGACTAAGCCGGTCAACGCCACGCTATTACGTGAAGTGTTGTCTGATTATGTTTTTGTGAGTGATGAAGATGCGAGCTCGCAGGATACCGGGACTTAAGTGTTGCCTCTTGTTTGGTGATGATACTTCCTCAAGGCGTATCTCTGAAGGAGCTAGTGCCCGTGTATTGTAACGTGCAAACGTCGTGAATGAGAGTTTGTCATTTGGTTTGCACCAGTATTAACGTTGTTCGTCATTTCTAATACATTTTTCAAGGCCAGTTTGATTATGCGACTCATAGGTAACGCTTGTGCGTTGCAGTACACTAGATGGCAGCATCGTTTAGCGTGATGCTGCCTCCAGTCAGTGGTCATGTGAAATTATTCAACGTTAATTGTTATTGGTTTCAGCGCCGTTGTTTTTTTTCTTTATGTCGTGTTTTTTGCTTTGCTTGCGTTCTTTACGTTCTTCGCGCGCCTGCTTATAGCCGGCAGATTCTTCCTCAGAGACTACGCCGTTCCCATCCAGATCAAGCTGTGCGTTGATAGCGGCGCGTCTTGCCTCTTTGGCGGCATTTCGTTCTTGTCTGGAAAGTTTACCGTCGCCATCTACGTCGTAGGCTGCGGTTAGTTCAGCACGCTTGACTGTTTTCATTACTTTCTTTTCCGAATGTGATAGCTGTCCATTACCGTCGGTGTCAAACTGTTGAAGCGCCGTATTTTTTCTGATGTTACGTGCTGAGTTGATTTCTTCAAACGAGATCACTCCATCGCCATCCGTATCGGAAAAAGATGGGGTGGCAGCGATCGCGCCTGTAGAAATAATTGCGGCGACCAGCGTGCTGATTAAAGTGGCAGTGTTAACGTTTTTCATTGTGATTACCTGTGTTCGTAAAAAGCTGGCTGTGTGTCAGGTGCTTGCCAGGTGAATACAGATTATCGGTTTAGAATGTGCAAAGAGTGTGTATCAAGTGTCTGCATGGCGAAAAGGCAAGGGGTTTATTTTATTGAGATCTGTTTTCCGCAATAAAGCGCTGCTCCGCCAACAGATGATGCGCTCAGATGGGCCCACCTGGCCAGCTAATATTGATGACTTGTGCTAGTTGATTAATATACCCAGCCTGAATTCTTACACTTAATTTACTCTTTCTGTTTTATTGCTAGCGTATAGCGGTGTTGGCTAGGCAGCCCTGTCTAGTGGCAAAGGTTGTGGGAGTGCGCCGGGAGGGCCAATGATCGTATCAACGTGAATGGTGCCTTGTGCAAGGGCTGTTTCGAAGTCTCTGCCTATCAAATCGTTGATTTCGATCTTGCTGACTTGTAGGTCAGTGATGGAAATTGCTCGGTTACGACCAGAGGATTTTGCGCTATACAGAGCGGCATCAGCAATATTAACAGCTTCGTCCAAACTCAGTGGTCTGTTAGCACTGTTAAATGGCAGTCTGACAATTCCAATGGATGTAGAGACGGTTATCGCCCCGGCTTTGGTTCGCATGGGAGTTGATCCAATGACTGTTAACAGCAGAGTAGCTGTGTTGGTTACTTTTGAGGGGTCAAGGTCTTCAAGATAGACCAGGATTTCTTCGCCGCCCCAGCGAACTACAAGTGAGTTTTTCGGTAGGCAACTTTTTAGTCGCCT